>CAYQXT010000437.1:0-3036 GCA_964421365.1 uncultured Bacteroidaceae bacterium | reverse complement strand
GGAAGGAGCCAGTGATGGAGCCAGCCGGAGGCGCTGCCCATCACGGCCGGCAGGTTCAGCGCGCCGCCGACGAGCGAGAGCACGGCCAGGCCCCAAAGAAGAACGCGAAAAAAGAGCTACTGAAGTACTGGCAGAAGTCGGTTTAGCCGACCGAATAACTCATAAGCCTAATGAATTATCGGGAGGCCAAAGGCAGCGGGTAGCTGTAGCCCGGGCTTTGGTGAATAAACCATCTATTATTTTGGCTGATGAACCCACCGGAAATCTCGACAGTAAAACTTCAGTGGATATTATGAATTTATTTAAAGACATTCATAAGCAGGGAAATACCATAATTTTAGTTACACACGAAGAAGATATTGCTTTGCACGCAGATAGAGTAGTAAGATTACGCGATGGGCTCATAGAATCGGATAGAAAATAGGAATCTGAAATTAGTAAATGGATGCCCCCCCAAGAATAGGATAAATCTATACATATAAGAACAAATTTAGGTATAGAATGAAAAGCGGCGACCTCATAGCGTAAGCAATCGATCACTTATGAGCGTCATCGAAAAATAAAAAAAAGGAATATAATGATAAAAAAGATTTCGCTATTCACTATTAGTTTTTTTACTTAAATGTACTAAAATGACTAATGTGGTTCAAAAATCTTACTTTTGTTATCTATCTACCTATGTGATTAATCTTAAAAAACATATACAAATGAAAATATACACAAAAACAGGCGATAAGGGGAAAACCTCGCTAATATCCGGCCATCGGGTATCAAAAGCACACAAAAGAATAGAAGTTTACGGCACCATAGATGAATTAAATTCTAATTTGGGAGTAATAGCCTGGCAAAAAGATGTTTCCACTGAAATCCGGAAAATGTTGATTATTTTGCAAAATAAACTCTTCGACTTAGGCGCACAATTTGCCTCAGACGAAGAAAATCCAGCTTACAAATTGCCTGATATAAACCAAGAAGATATCACTTTTCTAGAAAAAAGCATAGACCTGTTCAACACTGAACTACCTGAACTAAAAGCCTTCATTCTTCCGGGCGGGCATCCTCTCATAGCACAAACTCATGTGGCTCGCACCATCTGCCGCCGTGCGGAAAGATTAGCCGTTGGTCTGTCGGAAAAACACAAAGTAGCACTACTTCATATTCAGTACCTCAACCGACTTTCGGATTTTTTGTTTGTTTTGGCACGTAAAATGGCATCAGATTTGAAGGTTGAAGAAATAAAATGGAAACCTGACGTAGACTACAATTCCATTGTACGCAATAAGTAATAAAAATTTCTGGAAGGTCTTTTTTAATCTTAATTATGTAAATATTCGATGATACTATGTAAGACAATTAGTTGCAAACAGTCGTAAAGTTGCAAAATCTAAAATACATAAGCCGTTGTAAGAATCTATAATTACTATATAACAATATATTACAATTTATAACTTACTAAAGCTACCCAAGATTAATGAATTTCCTACAAAAAAAACTTAATAAAAAAATTATACGTTTAGCGAAAAAAAGCAAAAAATAGCTTGCAGAATATAGATTAAATTATACTTTTGCAAAAAAATTGCAAACAGGTTAAAATTAAATAAATAAGCCTATGTATTGGACATTAGAATTAGCATCGAAATTAGAAGATGCGCCCTGGCCGGCCACTAAAGAAGAATTAGTTGATTACGCTATACGCTCCGGCGCACCTCTTGAAGTTGTTGAAAACCTACAAGAAATAGAAGATGAAGGTGAGGTGTACGAGAGTATAGAAGATATCTGGCCGGACTATCCCAGTAAAGATGATTTTTTCTTTAATGAAGATGAGTATTAATAATTATGAATGGTGAATGGTGAATTGTAAATTGTAAATATCACCATTCACAATTGTAAAATTTTACAGCAGCTCAATTTCAAGTTCTTTTCCTATCTCCAGAAATGCATTTAGAACACTGTCTATCTGAGATTTAGTATGATTAGACATCAAAGAAAAACGAATTAACGAACTTTCGGGAGGAACAGCTGGAGATACCACAGGGTTGACAAAAAAACCAGCTTCCATCAACTTCTGCGACATCCAGTACGTTTTCATATTATCGCGAATATAAATAGGAATAATAGGAGTCTCAGAAATCCCGGTATCAAAGCCGAACTTTTTAAATCCTTCCATAGCATATCGAGTATTTTCCCACAACATTTCAATTCTATCCGGTTCAGTTTTCATAATTTCCAGAGAAGCTAAAACTGCGGCCACAGAAGCAGGCGTCATAGAAGCACTAAAAATCAGCGCACGTGAATTATGCTTTAAAAAATTAATTGTATCAGAGTCTGAAGCAATAAAACCACCTAAAGAAGCAAAAGATTTACTAAAAGTTCCCATTATCAGATCCACCTTATCGGTTAAGCCAAAATGAGAAGCTGTCCCAGCCCCATGATCACCGATAACTCCAAGCGAGTGGGCATCATCAACCATAATAGAAGCACCGTATTTTTCAGATACTGCAACCATTTTAGGTAAAGAAACAATATCGCCCTCCATACTAAAAATACCATCTGTAATAATCAATTTAATACTATCTGGTTCACATTTCTGGAGCACCTTTTCCAAAGAGTCCATATCATTATGCTTATATTTCAGAACTTTAGAAAAGCTTAACCGACTTCCTTCAATGATAGAAGCATGGTCGTACTCATCTAAAATGATATAGTCGTGACGACCGGTTACCGTTGAGATAGCTCCCAAATTAGACTGAAAACCGGTACTAAAAGCCAAAGCAGCCTCTTTACCCACAAAATCAGCTAATTTCTCTTCTAATTCAATATGAATATCTAAAGTTCCATTCAGAAAACGCGAACCGGCACAACCTGCACCGTATTTAGAGATAGCCGCAGCTGCTGCTTCTTTAACTTTAGGATGATTCGTCAAGCCCAAATAACTATTGGAGCCAAACATAAGTACTCTTTTCCCATCTATAGTAACAACAGTATCTTGTTCTGAAGAAATTGGACGGAAGTAAGGATAATAGCCCTCTTTCATGG
>CAYQXT010000436.1:0-3045 GCA_964421365.1 uncultured Bacteroidaceae bacterium | reverse complement strand
CCGACCGATTTTGATGCAAATTCACTTTTTTATACTGGACTCATTAATAAAATAAAAATTCTGACGTTTTAAACGCTCAAAATCCGTTACTCAATAAGGTAAAAGTTTTATTTTTTTCATCTGCCGCTATTTTTTTGTTAAGGTATGAAAATATTTTCTATATTTGGACTTAATAAAACGATAAACTATGAGTTTTCTTGAGATTCAAAATCTTGTAAAGACTTACGAGAAGCATGTTGCCTTAGAAAATGTAAATATATCTGTAGAAAAAGGGCATATTTTTGGTCTTTTAGGGCCTAATGGTGCCGGGAAAACCAGTCTGATACGAATAATTACCCAAATTACGGCTCCCGATAAAGGAATAATCTATTTTGACGGAGAAAAACTGCATGCCAAACATACCGAAAAAATTGGTTATCTGCCCGAAGAACGGGGTTTATACAAAAAAATGAAAGTGGGCGAGCAAGCCTTATATCTGGCTCAGTTGAAAGGAATGAGTCGAAAAGCAGCCTTAGTAGCTCTTCGTTACTGGTTTAAAAAATTTGATATTAGCGATTGGTGGGATAAAAAAGTAGAAGAACTTTCTAAGGGAATGCAGCAGAAAGTACAATTTATTACTACGGTTCTGCATGAGCCTCCCTTATTGATTTTTGATGAGCCTTTTAGTGGTTTCGATCCTATTAATGCCAATTTGCTTAAGCAGGAAATTCTCGAATTTAAAGAAAAGGGAATGACCATTCTCTTTTCTACTCATAATATGGCCTCCGTAGAAGAAGTTTGCGATGATATTGCTCTGATAAATCAATCCAAAGTGATTTTGCAGGGAAATATCCATGAGATAAAAGATGCTTATAAAACAAATACTTATGAGGTAGCTTTTGAGAATTATATTGATAAAATAGCTGCTGCTCAATCTTCTGCATTTACCATTAATCGCATTGTACAATCGAATAACAGGTATATTCTAAGTTTAACCCTAAAGCCGAATATTGAAACAAACACCATGCTAAAGCACATGCTGAAAGTCGGTAATATAGTTGAGTTTAAGGAGATTATTCCTTCTATGAATGATATTTTTATTCGTTTGGTGGAAGAGAGTAATGTTGAAATTGCGGTATAATGCTGAATAACGAGGAACAAATGCCACAAAATAGAATTTGGAAAGATAAGTTTACCGTAAAAACTTACGAAGTAAATTTATTTCAGGAATTAGACATAGTTCGTTTATTAGACCGATTGCAGGATGCTGCTTCTCGTCATGCTGAAACGCTGGGCTTTGGCTGGGAAGATATGCAAGACAAGGAATATTTTTGGGTACTATCTCGCTTTGTGGTAGAGATTGACCGAGTGCCAAAGTGGAATGATAAGCTAATCCTACATTCCTGGCCTAAAGATTTTAATAAATTAGCCGCTTACCGCGATTTTGAGATTTTTGATGAGGCAGAAAAAAATATTTTGATAAAGGCTACAAGTATGTGGATGGTATTAAATTCGGAAACCCACCGCCCAACCAATATGATGGAAGTGATTACAGATGATAGGCATACGAATAATCGTATTGCCATAGAAGAAAAACCGGCAAGAATCCGCCTGCCAAAAGAAAAAAATCTCTTGGGTAGCGCTCAGATTTCAATTAACGATTTAGATATGAATAAACATGCTAATAATGTAGCTTATGTTCGTAAACTGAAGGATGCTTATTCTTTACAATTTGTTGAAAATCATAAAATTAAGCGAATAGAGCTGAATTTCACCAAAGAAGCTCTTTATGGTCAGAAATTACAGGTTTATATCCATAATTCGCTTGAAGAGAATACTCATTTTTTGAGCATTGGGGATGAGGCCGGAGATCTTTATTTAGCGGCAAAATTTGAGTGGTTTAAAATATAAAAATGAATGTAGTTATAACCGGAAGTACGCGCGGAATTGGCTTTGCTCTGGCAGAGCGCTTCCTTGAGAATAAGCATAATGTACTGATAAATGGAACATCAGAGCAGAGTATTACCCGCGCACTCGAAAAGCTAAAGAACTACAAGAGCCAAATTGTTCCTTTAGTAAAAAAAGTTTCTGAAAAAGATTTTGCCGACTTAGCATTTACGCTTATCAATCAAAGATTTGGAACAGTCGATATTTGGATAAATAATGCAGGAATGGCACAGAGCTACAAATTGGCCTATGAATTGGATGATGATGAAATTAATGAAGTGATAACAACCAATCTAATAAATGTGATACAGCTTACTGCGAAAGTTTATCGCTGGATGTTGCAACAAAATACCGGTAAAATTTTCAATATGGAAGGTTTTGGCAGCGATGGCAGAAAAATGAGTTTTATGGCACTTTATGGAACAAGCAAAAGTGCGCTGAGCTATTTTACACGCTCTTTTGCGAAAGAAATTGGCGGTGATAAAATTCAGGTAGGAAGGCTTAGTCCGGGAATGGTTGTTACCGAATTTATCAATAAGGCTTTGGAAAGCGCTCCGGCCAAAGAGCAGGAACGAATAAAAAAAGCCTATAATATGCTGGGCAATTTACCCAAAAACGTAAGTCAATTTTTGTATTCAGGCATTAATAAATCAACAAAAAACAACGATAAAATTAATTATTTGAGTAGCTTTAAAATAATGAAAAAAATAGTGATTTATCAGTTTCAAAAAAATAATTATTTTGCGGATAATGAGTGAAATAGTAAATGTCGTAATTATTCATGAGCCGGTCTAAAATAACTTAGCAAGTTTATTTTATGCAAGACTATGAAACTTAATAATCTCAAATACATTCAATTAATAAAACTTGCTAAGTCTATTCTTCAAAAAAACACGTATCAAGATTGGACTCATTCATACGATGATACTAAGTCATCGTATGAATATCTGTTCTACAATAAATTAAGTTGTCTTTTTCCTTCTTCTGATACCATTTCTGGTGTCCATTGGGGCTCCCAAACTAAGTTTATGCTAATCTCATAATCATCGTAAAAGCGTTTTACGGTTTGATAGGCAGTATTCATAATCACATCGCCTAAAGTTCGAGTTATCTCAACCC
>CAYQXT010000435.1:0-3056 GCA_964421365.1 uncultured Bacteroidaceae bacterium | reverse complement strand
ACCCTATCAACCATAGAAAAATTAAAAAATAAAGGCTACCGAATTGTAGCTACCACTCCACACACCAATGATATAGATTTAGAAAATTTTGATTTGAATAAAGGTAAAGTTGCTCTACTTTTTGGCTCTGAATTACCCGGATTAAGCAAAATAGCCATGGAAAATGCCGATGAGTTTGTAAAAATTCCAATATATGGTTTCACCGAAAGCTTTAATATATCTGTTTCGGCAGCCATAAGCCTGCATCATTTAATTTGGAAACTGCATCAATCAGACATTAGCTGGCAATTAAGCGAAGACGAAAAAACAGATATCAAATTGGAATGGCTAAGACGCAGCATAAAACAATCGGAATTGATAGAAAAGCGATTTAATCAATTATAAATAGGATTTTGGATTCTGAATTTAGAAATTTTTAGGAAAATACAAAAAATGCAAAATATTAATAAAAGAGAATTATTCTTACGCCATGTAGCTCAGACTTCTGAAATGCCTATGGAAATAGAAATAGAAAGAGCTGAGGGTATTTATCAATATGGTACGGACGGGAAAAGATACATAGATTTTATTTCTGGTATTTCGGTGAGTAATCTCGGGCATCATCACCCTAAAATAATTGAAGCCATAAAAAAACAGCTTGATAAACATTCCTATATCATGGTTTACGGCGAATTTATCCAAAATCCGCAAGTGGAACTGGCAAACGCCTTGTCCAAAATCTTGCCTCAAAAGCTCGACAATGTATTCTTTGTAAATTCAGGCAGCGAAGCCGTTGAAGGTGCGCTAAAACTCGCTAAGCGCTATACCAGACGGAGTGAAATTATAGCTTTCAATAACGCCTATCATGGCAGTTCACACGGTTCTATAAGCTTGATTAGCGATAAAGAATATACTCGCAAATTTCGTCCACTACTACCGGATATAAAGCACCTAGAATTCAACGATTTAACTCTTTTAGATCAAATTAGTAATAGAACAGCTTGTGTAATCATTGAGCCTGTACAGGGCGAAGGGGGGATAAATATTCCCGGGGCAACCTATATTCAGGAATTACGAAAAAAATGCACCGAAACCGGTACTTTACTGATTTTTGACGAAATACAAACCGGCATGGGACGAACCGGAAAGATGTTTGCTTTTGAGCATTTTGGCGTTATTCCCGATATCTTGCTACTTGCCAAAGCTTTTGGTGGTGGAATGCCTCTCGGTGCTTTTATTGCCTCGCAAGAAATAATGCACAGCCTCACCAATAATCCTATTCTAGGTCATATCAGTACATTTGGCGGACATCCGATATCTTGTGCTGCCGGTCTGGCTGCTCTGGAAATTCTGCAAAGCGATAAAATAGTGGAAGAAGTTGAAGCCAAAGGGCGCTTATTAGAATCTCTACTTATGCATGATAAAATAAAAGAAATCAGGCGAATGGGTTTATTACTCGCTGTTGATTTCGGCGATTTTGATTTGGTCTTAAAAATCATACATAAAGCTACCGAAAAGGGCTTAATTTTAGACTGGTTTTTGTGGAACGAAGAAAGTATCCGCATTTCACCGCCTTTAATTATCACGGAACAAGAAATAAAAAAAGCAGCAAAGATTTTTATGGAAATTTTAGATACAATACTCTATTAAATTTTACCAAAGTTTGAATCAGAAAAATAAATAACAATCTAATTAACAAGGATATATTTATTTCAGAATGACTTTGGCTGAGTTTTCATTTTAGCATTTACAAAAATTCTATATCAGCTCTGCTTAATCCGGTTTCTTTCATTATTTCTTCTATACTTTCACTGTATTTCAGCATTTTTTTTGCTAATTTTATTTTAACCTCTTGTTCGTTCTTCTTTGCGTCTATGGCTTTTCGTTCTGTTTCTTTAACTTCTTTCTCTGCTTGTTCTGCTTTTTTCTCTGCTTGTTCTGCTTTTTTCTCTGCTTGTTCTGCTTTTTTCTCTGCTTGTTCTGCTTTTTTCTCTGCTTCGGCAACTTGGCGTTCTTTTTCAGCTAATTCGCTTAATATTTCATCTTCAACTATCATTGTTTCCCGCACTTCAGGATCGGCCAAAGCTTCTTTTAAGCGGCGTATTATCATCTGGTATTCTTCTGGATAATCATCTTCGTTTATATCTACTTCGTGAATAGTACCTTGCTCAAAAACACTCAATATTTTCTCTAATTCATTTCGCCGTTCTTTATGTTTTATAGCGGCTATTTGGATGACTATGCTATCGTGTGTGAGGCTTTCTATAAAATAATCTTTCTCTTGTATCTCTTCTTTGGTCGATTGGTCGATAAATCTTCGAGATACTCGAATTACGGCTCTATCGTTGAAGTTATCCAAAGGATAGCCCAAAAAATAGATAGTAATGATAGGAAGAGCCTGTTTTTTTATTCTCACTTTTTCCTTGCCATCTTTGTCTTTTTCTTTTATCTCTATTTCAACAATATTGTCTTGGTGGGCATATTGCATTCCGAGATAACGCCTAAAACGCATTACATCGGTAGCGAGCTTAGCTTTTTGCAATTCGATAAGTACAATTTGTTCTTTCCCTTCTGAATCTTTTATGCGAGCTTTGAAATCTATACGATAAACTGTAAAGTTCTTTTTGGCTTCTATTCCGGAGGAATATTCTTGTGGTTTTAATTCTACCTCTATAACTTCTAATTCCAAAAGAGCCGAAAGTAGCAATCTGGCAACACGTGTGTCTTCAAGTAGATATTTAAAGACCACATCGTATATAGGATTGGCAACTTTTACTGTTTTGCTCATCATTTTACATTTTCACAAAAATACTATTTTTTTTGTAATAAAAAAAGGCTTTTTTTAATGTTTTTTTGCAAGACTTTCCAACGTGGCTGCCGCCACTAGGAAACGTCAAAAAGAAATAATTAATAAACGTTTCCAAGTGCTTATCAGCACGTTTGAAAACTTCAGGGCGAGTCATAGAGCACTCTTGCGCAAGGGATTACAGCGATAGCTCGGTGAAAACAAAGGGCTACAAAAACAGGCAAAGAAAGAGTGTAGGTACGGAACTCCTTTTTTTGCCTGTTTTTGTGCC
>CAYQXT010000434.1:0-3063 GCA_964421365.1 uncultured Bacteroidaceae bacterium | reverse complement strand
ATGCCTTTGGCATGAATATTATCCATTTGAGGCAATTGCTTGCCTTCCATAATCGGATAAAAATAGATGAAACTAATAAGAATGAAACCGACAATTATGGCTGCATGTAAGCCGATTTCCTTTAAAAGAGTATTTTTTGTGTCCATTTGTTGCTATTTAAATTTATTTATTGCTAAAATTTTCTACTTAATTATGCATTTAATCTAGTAAAAAGCATGTTTAAAAGGATTGTCAATTTTTATAAGCTTGGTATTATGCGTAAAAGATAATTTTGTTAATGTTTTTTCAGGTGGAATAAGGTGTTTTTTATTTTCCTGTAAATCTGTATCTTGAAATTTAACAGGGAGTGCTTGGATTATTGCTTTTCTGAATTGGCCAGGCACTGTCTGAATAATTTGTGGATATACTAAATAAAAATTACGATATACTCTCAAATAAGAATGCGACATTCCTTTTAATCTTTCCTTTTTTAATAATTTGGACAAGGTCTTGATTATTTTTGTGTCATATTTTGCTCTGTCTTCTCCGTTCTGTTCGTATTCGACAATATAATATCCGATAAACCAATTTCGAAGTGTTAAACCTATGTTTACCGCCGAAGCTGCTTTTTGTTGAAATTGCTTATGTACTTTTACTATATTATTGCTAAGCTGATTTATATCCATTTCCCGACTTTTTTATTTTTATCGGCCTAATCCAACTGTTTTAGAAGCTGACGAATATCGACTTTTTCGGCAACAATTTTATGCAAATCACCAATGGCAACACGTTGTTGTTTCATCGTGTCGCGATCGCGAATGGTAACCATATTGTCTTCCATAGTTTGATGGTCTATGGTGATACAATAGGGTGTGCCGGCAGCATCCTGACGGCGATAGCGACGCCCAATGGTGTCTTTTTCTTCGTATTCGCAATTAAAATCAAATTTGAGCGTATTGTATATTTCTCGTGCCTTTTCGGGTAATCCATCTTTTTTTAGAAGCGGGAATATAGCCAGTTTCACAGGAGCAAGGAAGGCCGGGAATTTCAGCACTATGCGTTGGTCTTTGCTGCCGTTCTCTTTGGTAATTTCTTCTTCGGTATAGGCTGAGGCCAAAATAGAAAGAAACATTCGGTCGAGCCCAATAGAGGTTTCGATAACGTAGGGAATATAAGATTCTTTGGTGTCATTGTCGTAATAGCGAATTTTCTTTCCGCTGAACTCTTCATGGCGAGAGAGGTCAAAATCCGTACGTGAATGTATGCCTTCTAACTCTTTGAAACCAAAGGGAAACTTAAATTCAATATCTGTGGCTGCATTGGCATAATGCGCCAGTTTTTCGTGGTCGTGGAAACGATATTTATCCTCGCCCAAACCTAAGGCTTTATGCCATTGTATCCGCTTGTTCTTCCAGTAGTTAAACCACTTAGCATCTGTTCCTGGCTGAACAAAAAACTGCATTTCCATTTGCTCAAATTCGCGCATACGAAAAATAAATTGGCGGGCTACAATTTCGTTACGGAAAGCTTTACCAATCTGTGCTATACCAAAAGGTAATTTCATCCGTCCGGTTTTCTGCACGTTCAGGTAATTTACAAAAATTCCTTGTGCGGTTTCCGGGCGAAGATAAATTTTTGCTGCATCGCCTGTTACTGAACCAATTCGGGTGTCAAACATAAGATTAAACTGTCGTATATCTGTCCAGTTGCGCGAACCACTTACCGGGTCGGCAATTTCTGTATCTAAAATGATTTGTTTAAGTTCGTCTAAATCATCATTTTCTAAAGCCGTGGTATATCTTTTGGTGAGTTCGTCTATCTGTTGCTGATATTTCAGTACACGCGGATTGGTAGTATGATATTGCTCTTTGTCAAAAGATTCGCCAAAACGTTTTTGCGCTTTGGTAACTTCTTTGTCTATTTTAGCCTGAATTTTATCTCTATATTCTTCTATAAGTTGGTCGGCACGGTAGCGCTTCTTGGAGTCTTTATTATCAATTAAAGGATCGTTGAAAGCATCTACATGGCCAGAAGCTTTCCAAACGGTTGGATGCATGAAAATAGCCGAGTCGATTCCCACAATATTTTCGTGCATATAAACCATAAATTTCCACCAGTACTCTTTTATATTGTTTTTTAGCTCTACACCCTTTTGTGCATAGTCGTAAACGGCGGCCAGCCCATCGTAAATTTCGCTTGATTGAAAAATAAATCCGTATTCTTTGGCGTGTGCCACTAATTTTTTAAAAGTATCGTCTTGTTTTGCCATTTTTTCTATTTGAAAATAAAAATCTGACAAATGTATATTAAAAAACTGAAAAGATAAAAGCGAAAATTAAGAATGTCGTTTTCCTCAACTTTACTCATTTTTTTTCTTATCGAAAAACACTTTGATACCGGCTTTGTAATTTCGTACCGTGCTATCGGCACGATAACGCTCATAAGCCAGCATAATACCTTTTACTTCTTTGTGAAATTCCATTTTGTTACTATCAAAATACCAATTCTCAATGAATTGCATTTTCCCAATGCGTTTTCGAGCAAATTCTTTGTCTATTTTTCTTACCTCGCGGAGTGACATTTTTTCATCGGTGAAAGAATTATAGGGGATTAGTTTTCCGCTGTAAATAGCCTCAAAAATCTGGTTTGAAAAGGCATCCATCATAGTACTGTCTAAGCATTTGTGCGTCCAGTCGTCATCGTAATTATGGGCACGCACAATTACATCGTAGGTAATGGGACGCGCCACCACAAAGGCTTGAGAGGTGTCGCCATTTTCTATCCAGTTGACCGATTGCATGGGCTTTATATTTGTATGTGGTTTCTCTGTTTTGCAAGCCATGAAAAACGTACTAGAAAACAAAATGATAAGGAATATTTTTTTTTCCATAACTGAAATTTACTTTTTTATACAAATTTAAGATTTTTGAGTGAAATTAAAAATTGTCTAAACTATGATTTACTTGATTTAAGGATTTTATTGATGAGTTCGGTCTAAAAACTGGTCGGATGGATAGATTTACTAAAATTGTAAAAATAGACAGCTTATTTACAATTGATTAATGAAGCCGTCCGACCGATTTC
>CAYQXT010000433.1:0-3070 GCA_964421365.1 uncultured Bacteroidaceae bacterium | reverse complement strand
GTGTATATGAATTATAATTTCGGTGAGGAAGTGGTAGGGGGTGAGTCCGAAAAATATTCAGAAGTTCATTTTACCCTAAGCGACAGTGATGTTAATTCAAATTATTTTGATGTTTTTTTACTTTGTTTAGACACATCTTACTATGAATATATTGATAGTTACGGGAATATACAGGTTGATTTTGACAGTAGTATAATTAGTACATTTATCTCTATTGGGAATTGGGAATTTACCAATAATGACCAAGTGTTAAAAGACGAAAATCTATGGTCTTTATCGCCAGCTTCTTTTTTATTTTCCGATAAATTATTTAGTCAATCTGTGCATCAATTCAACATACGAATAGGCTATAATTTAGGCAGTTATCCATTTATTGCCTTTGTTGCAGCCAGCCAAGAATACTATAACTATCGCAAATCGTGGTTTGTTCATTACCACAATCAGGCTGAAAAACAGTATTACAATCAACAGGATTTACTAAAAATGGATTTTACCACACATCCGGCAGATATGTACACCAATATTAAAGGCGGATATGGTATTTTTGCCGGTTATAATACCTCTTTGCACTTCGCCGAGTGCTATCCCAATTTTACAACAGAGACTAGTGGACAATCTACCATAAGAGTAGGCACTATTCATTTTGACAGAAGTACTGCATGCAACGAATATTAGTTTTATTATTTTCCGTTTTGCTTATAAGCAGCTATTGCTTTGCCCAAAGAGCACAAATCAATGGATTTATTGAAGATGCCCAAAGTGGCGAGAAGCTTATTGGTGCCAATGTTTTTATCAAAGAAAGCCAACTGGGGGTTACGAGCAATAATTTTGGTTTTTACAGCCTTAGTTTGCCTGCGGATAAGGCCGTAGATCTGCGTTTCTCGTTTATAGGCTACCAAAGCAAAGATACTTTGCTGATTGTCAGAAAAAACCTAAGGCTGACTATCCGTTTGAAACCACAAAATATCAATATTGGCGAAGTAGTTGTGTCTGCAAAAGCGGCCAATATGCACGAAAGAGGCATTAATAAAGCCGAAATTCCTATGGCCGAAATCAAATGTTTACCTTCGCTTACCGGCGATGTGGATGTACTTAAAAGCTATCAGCTTTTGCCCGGAATAAGTATGGGCAACGAAGCCAATAACGGGCTTTACGTGCGGGGGGGGAATATAGATCAAAATATGGTTCTTCTCGATGATGTGCCGCTCTATTCCTTGGGGCATGTGGCCGGCTTTGTGTCTATTTTTGATGAAAATGCCATTAATTCCATGAAAATTATCAAAGGTGCTTTTCCTGCACGCTATGGTGGCAGATTATCTTCGATAGTGGATATTCGTATGAAAGACGGTGATATGAACCGGATTAAGGCTAATTTATCGCTGGGATTAATTGCTTCTAAATTTTCGATAGAAGGACCTGTTGTTAAGGGCAAAAGCTCTTTTTTTGTCTCTTTTCGCAAGAGTATGACCGATTTATATATGCTGGCCGCAACGCAAAAAAGCGCTTCGGGCAAAATGACCAGTTCTTATGCCTTTTACGATTTGAATGCTAAAATTCATCAAAAAATGGGAGCTAAAGATAATCTGTATCTTAGTTTTTATACCGGAAAAGATGTTTTTAAATATGAATCGGATAATGCCGAAAAATCGACAGATAGTTTGAGTATAATACGCTATTTTGGAGCAGTAACAAACAACTGGGGGAATAATTTGATAGCCTTACGCTGGAATCATATTCTAAATTTCAAATTATTTTCAAACCTTATATTGGCGCATACTCAATATTATTATACGATTAACAGTAAGTCCACCAATACAAATCTAAGTACCGGAATAGACGAACAAAATATAGAAAATAGCTATAATTCTGGGATTAAAGACTATCTGGCCAAACTTAATTTTGAATATTACCCTAATAATCATCATAGTTTACGTTTTGGAGCCGGCTTAAGGTATCATCAATTTGCATCGGGCAAAAGTCATTTGCTTTTTCGGGTAGATTCCATGGCTTTTCCCGACTCCATTTTTATCAAATATGGACTACCGCACAGTATCGACAGTACGTGGGGAGTTGATGACATAAACAGCACCGAAAGTTATGCCTATATCGAAGACCAGATACGCACAAACTTTGGGTTAAATATTAATTTAGGTACTTATGTTAGTCTATATAATGCTAACAATAGGAGCTATTATTCGGTAGAACCTCGATTGGCTATTGACTATCAATTATTCGGCAACACTTTGCTGAAAACATCTTTTAGCCAAATGACCCAGTATCTGCACATGCTTTCGAGCGTAGGTTCGGGCTTGCCTACCAATCTGTGGATACCGGCCACTGCCGAAATGCCTGCAGAGAAATCTATGCAGGTCGATTTTGGTTTAGTGCAGGACTTTGCCAGCAAGCAAATCGACTTAGAATTGGGTGCTTTTTACAAAGTCCAAAGCAATCTGATTGATTTAAAAGTAGGCGAAAATTTTAGTATCGGCAGTCTGAGCTGGCAGGGTAAATTGGCAACAAACGGAAATGCAGTTATTTATGGCTTGGAATTTTTGTTGCGCAAAAAACAAGGGCGAGCTACAGGCTGGCTGGCCTATACGCTTTCTAAAAATACCCGTAGTTTTGGCGAAATTAATAGTGGAGCTGCTTTTCCTTTTACTTTCGACCGGCGGCATGATATTTCGCTTGTTTTCATATATAAAATTAGACCCAATATTCAATTTTCTGCCACATGGCTTTATGCTTCCGGTAGTTGGATGAGCCTTGGTTCTGCCAAATATCTACTAATAATGCCCGATGGGCAATATTATAACAGATCAGGAATGCAGTATCCTTTGGGAACGAATGCTTTTCATTCGGATTATGTAACTGCCTACATCTATGGCAGCAAGAACAATTATCGCCTACCGGCTTATCACCGTCTGGATGCAGCCGTGAATTTTGTAAAACACAAAAAGCAGGGCATCCGAACATGGAGCTTCGGAATTTATAATATGTACAATCGCCAAAATGCCTATTATATTTACTATAAAAAAGATAATCAGGGCAATATACATTTGTATCAATACAG
>CAYQXT010000432.1:0-3093 GCA_964421365.1 uncultured Bacteroidaceae bacterium | reverse complement strand
GAATATGAACTTCGCTTGGTTCATGTGTGGAAAGAAGATGAACAAAAAGTAATCAGCATAATAACAAATAATTTAGACTGGGATTATAATACCATTTCGGACTTTCCATACTCTGTCATATTGTTGATAACCAGATATTTAACTCACTTTTTTCAGAAAAATAAAAAATTTTTTTAAGTTCTTAAAATTATAAATTACCTTTACGTAATCATAGAAAATAGTTTTTAGACTCAACTCATAATTGATTCTAATTTTTTCCTATATTTGTCTTAAAATTCACAAAATGAAAAAATTTTGCTTATTACTTTTATTAATCGCTATTTTTAGTACTACTTATGCACAAAAATTAGTGATATTGCATACAAATGATATGCATTCTAAAATCACCGGCTTTGGACCCGAAAAAGCTTACACGCCAATGAGTATAAACAACGACAGCACACGTGGCGGCTTTGCCCGTCTGGCGACACTGATTGCTAGCGAAAAGAAAAAAAACAAAGGCGATGTATTGGTTTGTGATGCAGGCGACTTTTTGATGGGAAGCGTTTTTCAAGTATTAGAACCTTCCACCGGATTTCAGTTAGATTTAATGAAAAAAATTGGATATGATATTGTAACCATCGGAAACCACGAATATGATTTTGGAACCGATAAACTGGGTGACATCATTAATTCGGCCAAAAAAAATGGTAAAATTCCTCAAATAGTGCAATCACAAATGCAATTCTCGGCAACCAGCAAAAAAGACGATAAACTCGCTGCTTTAGTAAAAGACAATACCATAAAGCCTTATGTAATTTTCACCCGTAATGGTTTAAAAATCGGCGTTTTTGGAATTATTGGAGCAGATGCTCAGCATGTTGCACCCAATTCCAAGCCTTTAACATTCTCGGATATTACCAATACTGCCGCTAAAATGACAAAATTACTCCGCGAACAAAAAAAAGTTGATATTGTGATTTGCCTGTCGCACAGTGGTTTTTATCCTGATAAAACCGGAAAAATGTCGGGCGAAGATTTGGATTTAGCCGCCAAAGTACCCGATATTGATGTGATTATCAGTGGACATACGCACGTAGAGACCCCTCATTATCTACAAGTAGGCAAAACTATTATTGTGCAAACCGGTTCCTATGTTCATAATCTAGGACGCCTGGAACTTAATTACGACAAACAGAAACTCTCTGTTATCGATTTTCATTTAATTCCGGTAGATGATAAGATTCAGGGTGATTCAACAGTAAATCAAATTATTGAACAACAAAAACAAAAAGTAAATAACCAAATATTCAAACCTTTGGGTTTTAGTTATTCCACACCTCTTGCCGAAACCTCCTTTAATGTACTCCGAGGTTCGACAAAAACAAACAAACCGGGTGGCTTAGGTAATTTTGTGGCCAATGCAATTAAATTTTATACAGATAAATATAGTACAGGAACTGACTTTGCTATGGTTCCTGAAGGCGTTATACGTGAGAATTTTTTAAAGGGTGAAATAACTCCGGCAGATGCCTTTCGAGTATCACCACTTGGTAGAGGCAGAAATGATGTTTTAGGCTATTCGCTAGCACATATTTATATCACCGGTTTTGAAGCTAAAAAATTATTAGAACTATCCTTAATCTCTGGTAAACCGGGAGATGATAGCTACCTTTATTTTTCAGGTATAAAAGGCAAATACAAGCCTAAGGGATTCTTCCTGCATAAAGTCAAAAAGGTGTATATAAACGGAAAAGAAATTAATAGTTCAAAAAAAGCAAAAAAACTATATAGCCTTACTGCCGACACCTATTTGTTAAGTTTTATCGGTGATATAAAAAAGATGAGCCATGGTTTAATAAAAATCATCCCCAAAGATGCACAAGGAAACACTATAACCAACATGAATAAGCAGCTTTTAGATTATGATTTAAAGAAAAAGGAAATTCAGGAAGGAAAAGAATGGATTGCGTTATTCGATTATCTGAAAACTTTTAAAGATACAAATAATAATGGCATTCCTGATGTGCCTGATAAGTACAAAGTGTACGACAAAGTATTGAATCCGATTGTAAAATAAAAAGAAAAAAAGGCTTTGAAAGATAGTCAGACAGGGTTGTACTCCCTGTCTGATTTGGTATAACTTAAATAGAACAAGCTATTGCACATTACTCTATTTTTCAAAAATAATGCTCCAGTAAAATTTGCATTTCCTCCTGAATTTCACGGGCTGCGGCACGAGCATCTTTACCAAATTTACGACCATTTCCTGCATATATAATACTACGTGATGCATTCACTATCAATCCACAGTGATTATTCATACCTAAAGCCGCTACTTCCTGTAAACTACCTCCTTGTGCTCCTACTCCAGGAATAAGTAGAAAATGATTGGGAACAATTTTACGAATCTCTACCAAGGATTTTGCCTGAGTCGCTCCTACCACATACATCATATTATCCTCATTTCCCCATTCCTTTGAAATACTGAGTACTCGCTCATAATAATACTGGTGCGAGAAACTGTCATAGAAATTCTGAAAATCATCAGCCCCTTTATTAGAGGTTAACGCTAACATTATCGCCCATTTATTGTTATATTCTAAAAAAGGCTTAATCGAATCCTCTCCCATATAGGGCGCTACCGTAATCGCATCAAAATTCATTTTATCTAAAAAAGCCTTGGCGTACATCCGCGAAGTATTTCCAATATCTCCTCTTTTAGCATCAGCAATGATAAACAAATTGGGATATTTCTTACGAATATACAGTACAGTTTCCTGAAGAGCTTTCCAGCCTGCGATTCCTTGTGCCTCATAAAAAGCAATATTGGGTTTATAAGCTATCACAAAATCTTGCGTATAATCTATTATTTCCTTATTAAACTTAAATATCGCCTTAGAATCATTTTTAAGATACGAAGGAATTTTTTCTAAATCAGTATCTAAACCTACGCATAAAAAACTTTTCTTAGCCAGAATATTTCTAAATAATTCTTCTCCTGTCATTTTGTATTACTAAATAATTCTAAAATCAACTATTTTCCATTTCTTTTAACCGCTCTGCATTTTCTTCTATCTGCAATTTATCTATAATTTCCTGAATATCTCCACC
>CAYQXT010000431.1:0-3115 GCA_964421365.1 uncultured Bacteroidaceae bacterium | reverse complement strand
CATAAGTTTTCCATTTTTTTTGCATAAGGCTTTACTATTTCTCCCGGGTCTAATGTTAAAACTTTGTCTTTCAGTATTTTATTAGATGCAAGTCGGGATACAGTATCATTTACCTGTTCTGTAAAATCTATATTATCAAGATTTCGACTTAATCTATCCTCTGTTTTTATTAGAGGAATTTTCTCTTTTAAACTGCGTGCAATATTGGACAGTTTTACATCTTTACTTGCCTGTATTCCAAATATTAACTCTTTGATTAATCGCCTTTTAGGTTTGCTGAATCCTTTTGAAATGATTCCTGAAAATTTTGAAATTTGTAGTTTTATTTTATTTGTTATCTTTGCATTGGAATCCATCATTGACTGTTTTAGTTTGTTTTCAGCTACAAAGATAGTTATTGGACTCCATTTTTAAGGAATCTTTTATTACATTTCAAAAAAAAATAAACTTCCACTTTTAAAAAATATTTCTTACTTAAATATCAGTAAATTACAGATTATTTAATTCGTTTTTTGAGGAAACTCAAGTATGTTTTTGGCTTTTTTTATTAAATAAGCAACTAAAGCAGGTTAAAAGCGATTATCATTAGTATAAATTCATTTTAAATCTAAAAACGGATGCAAAAAAATATTTTTCCTTTTCAAAATAAATTAATCGCACGGACAGAAAAAGAAAAACTACTTGGTCAGAATTCTAAAGTGTTCTGGTTTACTGGACTGTCGGGAGCTGGGAAAAGTACCTTAGCCCTCGGACTCGAAAAAAAACTACACGAAAACGGTTATCTATCCCTAGTTCTAGACGGAGATAATATTCGCAGTGGAATAAATAAAAACTTAGGTTTCTCGCCAGAAGATAGATTAGAAAATATCCGCAGAATCGCCGAAATTTCAAAACTAATTGCCAGCTCTGGTGTCATTGTTATTTGCGCATTTGTAAGTCCTACAAATAAAGTTCGAACTTTGGCAAAAAATATTATTGGCAAACAAGATTTTAACGAAATTTTTGTTGCCACAGCACTCGAAATATGCGAACAACGTGATATAAAAGGACTATATAAGAAAGCCCGAGCCGGCAAGATTAAAAATTTTACCGGAATAGATGCCCCTTTTGAGGAGCCGCAGAATCCGGATTTTCTAATCCAAACAAAAAATTCAATTCCCGCCGAAAGTATCAAAAAAGTTTATAAATTTGTACTCACTAAAATACAAAAAATTTAATTTAAAATTATGAAAGGAATAGTTCTCGCTGGGGGCAGTGGTACAAGACTTTACCCCATAACAAAAGGAGTATCCAAACAGCTTCTGCCCATCTATGATAAACCCATGATTTATTACCCCATTTCAGTATTAATGCTTGCCGGCATAAAAGAAATACTAATTATATCTACTCCGATAGATTTACCCTTTTTTAAAAAATTACTCGGGACCGGTGAAAATATGGGCATAGAATTTAGCTACGCCGAACAAGCATCGCCCGATGGCCTGGCACAAGCCTTTATTATTGGAGAAGAATTTATTGGCAAGGAAGATGTCTGTTTGATTTTGGGAGACAATATTTTTTATGGATATTCTTTTTCAAGTATTCTAAAGAATGCCGTAAAAAGGGCAGAACAAGAGAGAAGAGCCACTGTTTTTGGCTACTATGTAAACGACCCCCAACGATACGGAATTGTAGAATTCGACAAAAAAGGAAAAGTCCTCTCTATCGAAGAAAAACCAGAAAAACCAAAATCTGATTTTGCCGTGGTGGGTCTTTATTTCTACACCCATGAAGTAGTTGAAATAGCCAAAAACGTAAAACCATCCCATCGAGGAGAACTCGAGATTACCACCGTAAATCAAGAATACCTTAAAAAAGAACTCCTAAATGTAGAACTCCTCGGGCGAGGTTTTGCATGGTTAGATACCGGTACGCACGAATCTCTTTTAGACGCCAGCCGATTTATCGAGACAATCGAAACGCGACAAGGACTTAAAGTAGCCTGTCTCGAAGAAATTGCCTACAAAAAAGGCTATATCAACAAAGAACAATTAATAAACTTAGCCCAACCCCTTTCTAAGAATCAATACGGGCAATATTTACTTAAATTAGCAAAAGAAGAAAAATGAAATTTATAGAAACAAAATTAATAGATTGTTATATCATCGAACCCACCGTGCATGGAGATCATCGAGGCTATTTTATGGAAACTTATTCCGAAGAATTATTTTCCAAAAATGGAATAAAGCTCCATTTCATACAAGACAACGAATCGCAATCCAAATATGGTGTTTTACGCGGTCTCCACTATCAACTGGGAAAATATTCGCAAGCCAAATTAGTACGAGTAATCAAAGGGAAAGTTCTCGATATAGCCCTTGATATCCGCAAAGGCTCACCAAGTTTCGGCCAACACATTGCCATAGAACTTTCCGAAGACAACAAACGCCAACTCCTTATCCCACGTGGGTTTGCTCATGGATTTGCCGTTCTGTCAGAGATAACCACCTTTCAGTATAAAATGGATAATATCTATGCCCCTAAATATGAAGGAGGAATTGCCTACAACGACCCCAAATTAAATATTGATTGGCAAATTCCCACTGATAAAATCATTTTATCCCCCAAAGATAAAATGAATCCCCCTATTTCAGAAGCAGAATTATTTAATTATACCCAAAATTTATCTCAAAAATGAAAACAATACTAATTACAGGAGGAGCAGGCTTTATTGGAGCCAATTTTGTCCCCTATTTTCACGATAAATATGCCGATTACCATATCATCAATTTCGATAAACTAACTTATGCCGGAAATTTATCCAACCTAAAAGAACTAGAAAATAGTCCACGCTATACCTTTATAAAAGGAGATATCTGCAATCGCGAATTAGTAGAATTTCTTTTTTTACAATATGATATACGCGGTGTCATTCACTTTGCCGCCGAATCGCATGTGGATAATTCCATCGAAGGTCCTGAAATATTTATAAAAACCAATATAAACGGAACTTTCACACTATTAGATGTAGCTCGTAAATATTGGATGAATGCCCCATTTGAGTATAAACAAGAATATAAAAATTGTCGTTTTCATCATATCTCAACCGATGAAGTTTATGGAACATTAAATGAGA
>CAYQXT010000430.1:0-3126 GCA_964421365.1 uncultured Bacteroidaceae bacterium | reverse complement strand
ACAGAAATTTTATCTAAATACGATATCCTTTCCGATCAGCTTCATCAGTCTATGGTTGAGTTATCAGCTGTCCAAGACCACGATGATAATATTTATCGCGTAATATTTGAACAGAATCCTATTCCTGCTTCCCTTCGTCAGGCTGGTTTTGGAGGCGTTAATAAATACAAGAAATATGAAGGCTACCCAAGCTCAAATACCGTAATTCTTGATAATATCAAATTAGATAAATTGGCCAAACAAATTGTGGTACAAAGCAAATCTTTTGATGATATTGTAAAGTTAGTAATTAATAAAGAAAAAATGCTCTCTAGTATTCCGGCTATTCAGCCTATTTCCATTAAAGATTTACGCCATTTTGGCTCCCCCTTTGGAATGCGAATGCACCCTATTTATCACGTAATGAAGATGCATACCGGTATAGATTTATCTGCTCCGAGGGGTACAAAGATATACGCCGTAGGCGATGGAGTGGTAATTCGTGCCGATCACGCTTCTCGTGGTTATGGTAACCATGTAAGAATTGACCATGGATTTGGCTATGTAACGCTTTATGGGCACATGTCTAAAATGTTGGTAAAAAAAGGTCAACACGTTAAAAGAGGCGATGTAATTGGGCTTGTTGGAAGTACTGGAATATCTACCGGCCCACACTTACACTACGAAGTAAGAATAAATGGGAAAGCAGTTAATCCTATTAATTATTTCTTCAACGATTTAAGCTCCAAAGATTATCAAAAAGTAATTCGTCTGGCACAGGACACAACCACCCATACTTTTATGTATGAAGATTTTGACTAATGAGAAAAAAATAGGACTTTTATATCTAACCGCTATTTATTCAGCAGTTTTATTTTTTAATGTCCAATGCACCGAAAGCACGAGTAAACAGGATAAAATACAAGCTAAAGTAATTAATAAACAAAAAGACAGTCTTCCTCCTCCCAAAGTATTTAAAGAAAAAATACAAATTATCAATCAAACTTTTCTTGGAAATTTCCAGCGGGACTATTATGGAGATTCTTTACCGGACAATTTGAAAATAAACTGGAAACTTTTTCTAGGAAAAGGGAAAACCCGAGTAGGCAAAGATACCTTTGAGTGGGCAGGAGCAGGCTGGACAGGTCAGCCACTTTTATTTAAAGAAGATTCTACACTGTATCTTGTGCAGGGTGCCTACGATCATAATTTGAAAAAAATAAATGCAGACAGGGGTCAACTCATTTGGCAATACCCTTTTGACGATGTGATAAAAGGAACCGGTACGCTATGGATAGATAAATCACAAAAAGACAGCCTGTATAAACGCTATATAATATTACAGGGTGCCCGTAAAGGATTAGGAAACTCATTATGGAAAAAAGTCATTCCTAGCTTTCGGGCTATATCTCTACTGAATGCTAAAGAATTTTGGCGAATGAACGTATGGCACACCCATAGTTATAGCCGCGATGTAGATGCCTCAGCCCTTTTTTATCAGGATACATTCTATATCGGATTAGAAAATGGATGCTTCGTAAAATTTCTTGCAGGGAGTTCCTATACTTTTAAAAGACAAGGCATTATTCAGCCACTAATTTTAGATACCTTTAAACTTTATTCCAAGAAAGATGTAAAAACACATCATGGAAATCTCGTTACCGAAGCTTCGCCTGCTCTGCTGGGAAATCATATATATATAGCTTCCGGTTCGGGGCATATATACGGTTACAATATAAAAAGTCAAAAATTAGATTGGCAGTTCGATGTAGGAAGTGATATAGATGGCACTCCTGTTGTCACAAACGATAGTTGTCTCCTAATCTCAATAGAGAAACAATATATAAAAGGGAAAGGAGGAATGCTCAAATTGAATCCAGGTAATCCTCCCCAAGAGGCCGTAGTCTGGTTTTTCCCCGTTCCCAATCGAGATTTTTCCAGTTGGGAAGGAGGTATTATTGGCTCGGCCAGTATTTCAGATTACTACACCAGAGACACGAGCAATAATATTGCCTGTTTCAACACCATAAAAGGTACATTTTACGTAGTAAAACACGAAAAAATAGATAGCTCAAAAAAAGTGTTCGATTTTAATTTAGAAAATAAATACCATCGTCCCCAAAAAATCTTTAGCTATTCGGTAGGTCCCTCTATCTCCACGCCAATTATCATTCCACCGCGAATTTTAGTAGCCACTTACACCGGGATTTACCTTTTTGAGTATGACAAAAATTACAAAATAAAGCTAATAGCTAAACGTTCGGGAGGTTTTGAATCAACACCATTTTCTTATCACGGAAAAGTATATATCGCCTCCCGTGATGGGAATTTGTATCAATTTGGGAAAAAATGACAATACCTTGTTAAATTTGTAAGCACGAACACACAAATAACTTATTATAGGCAGTCATATATATTTAAAATATTTTATGTAATATACGAATAAGAATCCGTATATTACATAAAAACTCAACGAACTGTTAAAATAAAATATATCCCGAATAAAGTTTTAAGAAAATTTAGGCGAAATATTGTCCCACACCTTTTACTATATCTAAATTTATACTTAACTTAGAGCTTTAATTTTAGCAGGGAAAGTTTTTATGAGTAATTACGATTTTTTTGATAGAGATATTAGCTGGCTCTCTTTTAACTTAAGAGTATTAGAAGAAGCAGAAGATAATGATTTGCCTCTGTATGAGAGAGTAAAATATATTGCTATTTATTCTTCTAATTTAGATGAATTTTATAGAATTAGGGTGGCTTCTCATAGGAGTTTATTAGACTTACCCCCCGAAAGTAGAGCTAAATTAAGCTACATTCCTGAAAATGTTCTCGCTCAAATAAATGAAGTTGTTGCTCATCAACATAAAAAATTTATGCACCTGTTTTACAATATTTTATCAAAAGAATTAGAAAAACACAATATCTTATTACATATGCCCGGTGAAAAGCTGTTTCCTGAGCACCATCATTTTATCGAAAGTTATTTTTTTCAGGAAATACTCCCTCATATTCAGCCTGCTTTACTCTCCAAAGGTGATATTGTATCCTTTCTGGAAGACAATGTTATCTACCTTGCAATAAGGCTATTTAAAAAAAAACACTACGGACTAAAAGAGATTAAACAAAAAAAAGTAAAACATG
>CAYQXT010000429.1:0-3140 GCA_964421365.1 uncultured Bacteroidaceae bacterium | reverse complement strand
ATTTCTGACTTTGACCGTGAAATGAAGAAATTGGAAAACAAGGTTAAAAGAAAAACCTAAATTCAAGAAGTAAATGCAACTTATCGGAGGCTAAAAATAATAATTATGCAAAAACTTCAATTACAAATACAAAATAAATATAAATCATTACTTTGAAATAGATTTGATTCAATGATTAAAATAGACTTGTATATCGGAAATAATTCGAAAAAAAAATTGTTTTTTATAAACCAATTCAACTAACTTTTTGAAAAAAACTGTCCAACTAAATGGAGGAAGCATAATTTTCGGTTGCAAACATGAGTTTGGTCTAAAAACCGGTCGGACGGATAGATTTATTAAAATAGACAGCTTACTTACAATTGATTAATGAAGCCGTCCGACCGATTCAGATGCAAATTCACCTTTTTATACTAGACTCATGTATTATTATTACCGCTCTAAAATACGTTTAATTATCAATTCCCAAATCTAAAAAAACAATTACAGAAGCCAAAATCTTAGTGCTGTATTTTGCCGTGGCAATTTTTGAATTTTTTGCCGCTTCCACACCAGCAAGGGTCATTTCTGCCTATTTTACGCTCAACAACTACCGGCGCTTGCTTTTGAGGTCTTTCTCCAGCATTGGCTCCAGCCTGACGTTGCTGCATTTCGCCTTCGGAATATTCGTCCTTTTGGGTACGATATTTATTCATATCCATTTTCTTGGGCTGATGAGCTGCACGTACTTGCTCCGGTTCCTGCGTTTTGATTCTTCCTTTCATCAAGGTTGAAACCACTGTACGATTGATTTTATCGAGCATGCTATTGAATAATTCAAAAGCCTCAAATTTATATATCAACAAGGGGTCTTTTTGCTCGTAAGCTGCATTTTGCACGGATTGTTTTAATTCGTCCATCTCGCGTAAGTGTTCTTTCCATGCATCATCAATGGTAGCGAGCAAAATAGATTTTTCAAAGGAAGTAGCCACTTCCGCTGCACCACTATTATAGGCCTTTTCTAAATTTACTATTACATCCAGCGTTTTTATGCCATCAGTGATTGGTACCAGAATATTTTTATATTTATGCGATTCTTTTTCATAAACGAGACGAATAGTAGGCATTGCTTGCTCGGCAATTCCTTCTATCTGACGATGATATTTCCCCCGAATATTTTCATTAATTTCTTCGGTAATTTCTTCGGGACGCAGTTTTATATATTCTTCATCAGGCATAGGGGAAGCAATAGATAAGGTACGCATTAACTCATCTTCAAAATCATAAAATTCTGTAACTCCGTGGTGATTATTTACGATACTCTGGCTTACATCGTACATCATATCGGCAATATCTACTTCTATACGCTCTCCGTAGAGGGCATGGCGGCGTTTTTTGTAGATCACTTCGCGCTGGGCATTCATTACATCATCGTATTCCAGCAGACGCTTACGAATACCAAAGTTGTTTTCTTCGACTTTCTTCTGTGCTCGCTCGATGGACTTGGTAATCATCTTGTCCTGAATAGATTCGCCTTCTTTGATGCCTAATCTGTCCATCACTCCGGCAATACGCTCGGAACCAAAACGGCGCATTAAATCGTCTTCCAAAGAAACAAAAAACTGAGAAGAACCAGGGTCTCCCTGACGTCCGGCGCGTCCACGCAACTGCCTGTCGACACGGCGTGATTCGTGACGTTCTGTACCGATGATGGCCAGACCTCCGGCTTGTACCACTTCGGGGACTAATTTGATGTCGGTACCTCGACCGGCCATATTCGTTGCTATGGTGATGGTGCGTGCATAACCGGCTTCGGCAACAATATCTGCCTCCCTTTTATGCAATTTGGCGTTTAGTACATTGTGCTTTAGATTTTTACGCTTTAACATTCGGCTCAAAAGTTCAGAAATCTCAACGGAAGTTGTACCTACCAATACCGGTCGTCCCTGATTGACTGTCTTTTCTATTTCGTCTATTACGGCCTGAAATTTCTCCCGCCGTGTTTTATAAACAAGGTCTTCATAATCATTACGAATGATTGGCTTATTGGTAGGAATAACCACAACGTCTAATTTGTAGATGTCCCACAACTCACCGGCTTCTGTTTCGGCTGTTCCGGTCATACCGGATAGTTTACGATACATCCTGAAATAATTCTGGAGCGTAACCGTAGCATAGGTTTGGGTGGCGGCTTCTACTTTTACATTTTCTTTGGCTTCTATGGCTTGATGCAAACCATCGGAATAGCGCCGTCCGTCCATAATCCTACCGGTTTGCTCATCGACAATCATAACCTTATTTTCAATCACCACGTATTCAACATCATTCTCAAAGAGCGTATATGCCTTTAGTAACTGATTCATAGTATGAATACGTTCTGATTTTATAGCAAAATCGGCAAAAAGAGTATCTTTCTGAGCTTCTTTCTCATTATCAGACAATTCTGTGTTATTTTCGATGTCAGCAATTCGTGCTCCCATATCAGGAATCACAAAAAAGTCTTCATCGTTTACTTCTTTGGAAAGCAGCTCATGGCCTTTATCGGTTAATTCTACCTGATTGTTCTTTTCATCAATCACAAAGTATAAATCTTCATGTATCTCGGGCATTCGTTTGGCATTCTCTGATAGGTAAATATCTTCTGTTTTATGCAAAAGCGATTTTATCCCTTCTCCACTCAAATATTTTATTAAGGCTTTGTTTTTGGGAAGCCCTTTAAATGCTTTCAGCAATTTTACAGCCCCTTTTTCTCGAGTTTCTTTATCTTCCGAGCTAATTTCTTTTTTGGCCTCAATTAAGTAATTACTGACTAATTTCTGCTGGGCTTTAAAAAGATTATCTACATTCGGTTTTAATAGGTCAAAATCTTGCTCCTCGCCTCTGTCCACTGCACCAGAAATAATCAAAGGTGTCCGTGCATCATCAATTAATACCGAGTCCACCTCATCAACAATAGAGTAATTGTGAGGACGTTGCACTAAATCTTCAGGGCGAATGGCCATATTATCACGGAGGTAATCAAAGCCAAATTCGTTGTTGGTTCCAAAAGTAATATCGGCTTCGTAGGCTTTGCGTCGTTCATCGCTGTTCGGGTTATAATTATCAATACATTCAACACTCAGGCCATGAAATTCGTAGATTGGCCCCATCCATTCGGAGTC
>CAYQXT010000428.1:0-3144 GCA_964421365.1 uncultured Bacteroidaceae bacterium | reverse complement strand
TGATTTTCAAACACTTAAATACAATTTTTTACTAATTCCGAGTTTTATCGGACAATAATGAAAAAATTCACATAATCTTGCCTGTATGGAATATGCCAGCATTTCATAGTTTTACTCCATCTGCAACCTGAAAATGATCTTACTTTTTTATCTAAAATATTTCCTTTAATATACTCATATTCAAGCTTAATCCTTTTTTCTCCATTATGTACTGTTAGTTCGGTGTATATAGTTTCCATAACTAAGTTTTTATATAATCCCCTTCATTTATTGTTCCGACTATCACCGTTTGCCTTTAAATGCACACTAACAATGTATTATACTCAACCGCTTCTAAAATTTGTAAATGCTTTCTGATAACTTACTGATGTTCCGAAATAAACAAAAGTAAGCATACAAAATGCGATACCGGCACGGTATAAAATTTATACCTCAGTAATTTGTCCACAATTAGTGAGTTTCTAACAAAAAAAAACCTAATCAGAATATTTTTTATGTGTTCTTTCAAATTTAGTTAAATACTAAGGGAAAATCTTGCTGCATGGGCAGATCTGCGAGTGTCGTTTGATACCCCCCAAAGAAAAGTATAAAAAATCATACTCTCAAAGGCTCTATCAACTCAAAATCAATAACTTTATCAATCATTTTTTGGTTATTCTCTTTAGAAACACCTTTTTTCAAGTCATAAGAGACCATAGTAACATTCGCCTTAGCCGATATTATTTCTTTCCCCGACACCTTCTTTATAATATAACTTTCCAAATCATAACTTTTTTGTCCTATTCGGCTGCATCGGGTATATACATAGGTTTCCTCATATAAAAAAAGAGGCGCTGTATATTTAATATCAATACGTCCGACAACAGCTTCAAAATCCAGATTGTCAGGAGCAAAGCCCATAACTTCACGCATATATAAAATCCGAGCTTCTTCGAGATAACTTAAAAACACCTTATTATTTACATGTCCATAAGTATCCAAATCATCATACCTTATTTTAATAGGTATCTTGTTTTTAAAATTTTCTAATCTCATACTTTATTTAATTACCAATGAATGATTACTAATGAATAATACAGTTCAACTATTCATTCTTGAGTCCAATATAAAAAAGTGAATTTGCATCAAAATCGGCCAGATGACTTCATTAATTAATTGTAAGTAAGTTGTCTATTTTTACAGTTTTAATAAATCTATCCGTCCGACCAGTTTATAGACCGAACACATTCTTCATTTTACATTTTTACATTCTCCATTTCTTATTCAATTATGCAAATATGTAAATTTTTTTAAAAATACTTTGCATGCATAACATTTTTTTTATAAATTTGCAATGCAAGCATAACAAATTTTTAATAAAATGAAATTGCAAGATACAGTAGATTATCATATTAAATCAACTTGGCATGCTATCACAAGGATGTATAACCAAATTGCTTTACAACATGGGATTTCGCAAACAATAGGTTACGTATTAATAAATATAGACAGGGAAGGCACACCTGCTACCAAAATAGCCCCATTAATGGGAATGGAACCTACCAGCCTGAGTAGATTATTAAAAACGATGGAAGATAATCGTTTAATTTATCGGCAGGGTGATGAACTGGACAAACGAATCGTTAGAATTTATTTAACCGAAGAAGGAGTAATAAAACGAAGAGTAGCCAAACGAGTAATCAAAGATTTCAATAAAAAAGTCTTAGATGGAATTCCCGAAAATGATTTGTCCGTTTTTCTAAAGGTGATAACTAAAATAAATCAGTTAACTTTAGATTTTAAAGATACCGAATATGAATATTAATAAGTTTAATTTAAACAACATATAAAATGACACGACGAATAAAAAAAGTAGCTGTTCTTGGTTCCGGCGTAATGGGTTCCGGAATTGCCTGTCATTTTGCTAATGTTGGCTTAGAAGTTTTGCTTCTGGACATTGTCCCGCGCGAACTTACTAAAGCCGAAGAGGCCAAAGGTTTAACTTTGGGAAGCAAAGTGGTTAGAAATCGCATTGTAAACGATGCTCTTAAAAAAGCCATCAAATCTAAACCGGCACCTTTGTATAAAAAGGAATTTGCCAAACGCATTACCACGGGGAACTTCGATGATGATTTACCCAAAATTAAGGATTTCGACTGGGTAATCGAAGTGGTTGTTGAACGTTTAGACATAAAAAAAATAGTATTTGGAAATGTAGAAAAATACCGAAAACCAGGTACTTTAATTACTTCTAATACCTCCGGTATTCCCATCGAAATGCTGATTGATGGACGTAGCGAAGATTTTCAGAAACATTTCTGTGGTACCCATTTTTTCAATCCACCTCGCTATCTAAAATTATTTGAAATTATCCCTTCAACCAAGACCGATCCTGAAATTATCAGTTTTTTAGACGATTTCGCCTCCAGAATATTAGGTAAAACCACCGTTTTAGCTAAAGACACACCCGCATTTGTTGCCAACCGTGTAGGCACCTATTCTATTATGGCCTTATTCCACAGTATCAAAGAATTAGGCTTATCAATTCCCGAAGTTGATGCCTTAACCGGTACTTTGATTGGACGGGCAAAATCGGCCACTTTCCGTACAGCCGATGTAGTTGGTCTGGATACATTAGCACACGTTGCCGATGGTATTCGCGAAAACACGAAAGACGAGGCCAATGAATTATTCCAAATACCAGATTATCTGCAAAAAATGTTAGATAAGGGTTGGTTGGGACAAAAAGCCAAACAAGGTTTCTTCAAAAAAGAAATTGTTGATGGTAAGAAAAAATTCTTAGCTCTAAATCTTGAAACTCTTAAATATCAAGAATATCCCAAAGTTCGATTTGACGTTGTAGGTGCGGCCAAAAAAATTGGCGATTTGCGCAAACGTATGCAGTTATTAATGAGCGACAAATCAAAAGTAGGCGATTTCTATCGCAAATCTTTCTACGGACTATTCCAGTTTGTTTCTAACCGCATTCCCAAAATCAGCGATGAAGTTTATAAAATAGACGATGGTTTACGTGCAGGTTTTGGCTGGCAACTCGGTCTAATTCGGATTATCGGCATGAACGTTGGCCTGCAGTTCCTCCAACAGCAGGCGTTGTTCCAGCACATCACGTTGTTTTGAGTCCAGTTCGGACCGCAGCTGATTGAC
>CAYQXT010000427.1:0-3171 GCA_964421365.1 uncultured Bacteroidaceae bacterium | reverse complement strand
GCAATACCGGATTAGGTAATTCATGCTTATCATTTATTATATTATTCTTATTTTCAATTACTAATGGATGTATATCTTCGGCATAATACTTTCCATTATTAGGCGCATAATTAATTAAGATTCGTGCCATTGAAGCATAAATTCCGACTAATTCCCAAAGGGAAGCATCGCTCCCACCGAGTATCAGCGACAAACCATAATGCCCGGCAGGAAACCTGAGGCTTGTCATGCCTAATTGCTTCAGTTTGCTATAAAATTTCTGTAAACCATAGTGTTTAAGCATCAGAACAGCAGGAATATTCAACGAACGCGCCAAAGCCCGGTTGGCAGGAACTGCACCGGCGTAATTACGGTTGTAATTTTTGGGCATAAAACCACCAAATTGTATGGGAATATCCGGCACAAGACTATACGGCAAATAGTCGCCCGACTGCATGACCGAAGCATACAAAATAGGTTTCAACACAGAGCCAGTACTGCGCAAACCTTGTATCATATCCACCTGATTAGCCGCATTTACCGGAGCTCCAGGCATATTCCCCACATAAGCAAGTACCTTGCCGTTTTCCACATCAGCCACAACAACGCCTGCATTATAGATATGGTTGGCAAACAAAAAATGCGAACGGTTTTTAAGTATTTCGCCGATTAAGTTCTGCAAATTACCATCGATGGCCGTTTTTTGAATAGCTTTTTGTTCCAAATTCTGATTTTTTTCCACAAAATCTATTAACTGAGTGGCTTTATGGGGCAAAGCATGAGGTACGGATGGTAAATCCTCGTCCAGAGCCAGTTCATAATCTTCTTGCGAGATAATTTTCTTATCGTATAAACGCTTTAATAAACGATTTCTCTTTTTCAAAAAAGCTTTTCTATGCCTACCGGGATGAATAATCGAAGGAGCATTGGGTAAAATAGCCAGACTAGCAGCCTGCGCCCAGGATAAGTTTTGGGCAGGAATTTCAAAATATTTCCAAGCAGCTGCATCTACTCCTACAATATTACCACCCATAGGGGCATAAGAACCGTACAGCGCCAGAATTTCGTCTTTAGTATAACGACTTTCCAAACGCAAGGCTAAGAATATTTCCACTACTTTTTCCAAGATAGTCCGGCTTTTCCCTTTTCGCATTAGTCTAATTACCTGCATACTAATTGTACTTCCACCACTTACTATGCTCAAGTATTTAACATCGAGATAAGCTGCACGAAGCAGTGCTAAGGGGTCTATTCCGGGGTGATGATAAAATCGTTTATCTTCAAATTGCACAAAACAAGTGGCTATTTTGGGGGCTAACTTTTGGCTGGCCGGAAATCGCCATTGCTCATCTTTGGCTATTTTAGCTCCCAAAAGAAAGCCGTTTTTATCTAATACAACTGTCGATATGGGTTCTTTAAATAACTGTTTGGGCAGTGAAAAATAGAAAAGGATGGATACTATAATCAGTAAAATAATCCCAATTTTATATTTTAATTTTATCGACTTAATTTGCATCACTTTTTGCAGTAAATGTAGAAAAAAAAAGGGAGTTGGGAGATAGAAAATTGAAATTGAATAATTATTCTATTTCCTCATTTTTATTTATCTTGCAAATCAATTTGAAATTATTTGCTCAATGAGGACTATTCATTTCCCAATAATGAACTAAAACTTCCAGAAGATTCCGGACTCCATTATTTTTGTATAATTTTTTAGACCAAGATGATGTATGTAATCAATGAGCTAAATGATAAAAAACGAAAATTGTAGAGGAGATTAGCCCCGTTATTTTACCCTTACACCCAAGGAAAATTATATCGTGCTAGCCAATAAAAAATCGAATAATTTAACCGTTTTTAGAAGGAATATAGAGACCGGAATTATACAATTTGCAAGTAAAACTCCAACATCTGAACCGGTTTGTGTTATTTTTTAAAGTTTCATTTGTCTCTCTTTGAACAACTATACCGTGCCGGTATAAAATTACTCCTAATATACTATTCAAATTAGTATAATACTAAAAATTTGTTATTTGACTGTTTGATAAAATAAAAACTTGTGTCTATAACAATTATCCGTTGCTAAGTTATCAATTTTTACTATTTTTTTTTTACCTTTCTGCCAAATTCAAAATGATGGAATACAGAGATTATTTTTACCTGAAAAATTTTAAAGGGAAAACAATTTACATTACTAATTGGTCCGATTTGAAGGACGAGAACAAATTAATTGACCGTATCTGGGAAACCACACGGCTGATTGAAAGCCTACAGGTAAATGATGCCTTGGAAATGATTATTTTCAAAAATTCGGCTGTTACCAAAAGTGTCTTATTAGAAATGCAAAAAGCAGCTAAAGTTGCCCGTCCTTATAACAAAAAAAAAGCCGGTGTTACCGACTTCTCTCCTACCCGACTCTATATTTTAAAGACTATTAATTTTTTTTCTAACGATAAAATTCAGCCTTTTGAAAATGAAGAAGACGCTCTTAATTGGCTAGTAAAAGAATAAAGACTAATGACAAAGGATCAATTACACTCCTCAATTTGTAAACGAAAACTTTAAATTCCGCAAAATAAAGGTTTGGCTAATTGTAAAAAAAATATTGTTTCCCTTAAAATATAAATAGATGAAAAAAAGAAAATTAATGTTAATTCGAGGACAAATCCTAATTTTATTATTCATCTTTACAACAAGTTCTCTTTTTGCCCAAAAATACTTTCAGCAAGAAGTAAACTACAAAATAAAGGTAAAATTACGAGATAAAACTCATGAACTCAGTGCTTTTATTCGTATCGAATACATTAATAATTCACCCGATGAGCTGAGTTTTCTGATTTTTCATCTTTGGCCTAATGCCTACAATCATGGTACCGATTTGGAAAGGCAATTATTGCGTGAAGGTAAGCCCAAAACATGGTTTGATGCCGATGAAATGAAAGGCTATATCGACTCTCTGGACTTTAAAGCCAACAATAGAAAGCTAAAATGGAAATTTTACAAAAATCACAAGGATATTTGCAAAATTTACTTGAACAAGCCCTTAAAATCAGGTGATAAAGTAATACTTACCTCCCCATTTCATGTGAAAATTCCTAAAGGAACAAGCTCACGCTTAGGTCATATCGGCGAATCCTATCAGATTACCCAATGGTATCCCAAACCCGCTGTTTACGACCGCCGCGGCTGGCA
>CAYQXT010000426.1:0-3190 GCA_964421365.1 uncultured Bacteroidaceae bacterium | reverse complement strand
CCACCAAGGGGAATCCAGCCAATTCCATATTCTGTATCGCCTTTTTTGAATTTGAAAAGCGAAAACCAGGGGTCGAAGAAAAGATAAAATTTTTCTACCCGGGTTTTAAATAATTTGGCAAATCCGAAATGGCCTAATTCGTGGAGTATAACTAAAATACTTAAACTCAAAAGTAATTGTGCTGCTTTAACTATAATATCCATATTATTGATTAATTTTCTTGTTTATATAATTGATTGTTTCTGTGTGTGTTTCTATTAAGTGTTCGAGGTTTGGATTTTGTTCAAAACTGATTTCTTGCAAAGCTTGTTCTACCAACCGAGTGATATCTGTAAATGAAATTTGTTGCTGAAGAAAAGCATTTACGGCTGCTTCGTTTGCGGCATTAAGGATGCATGGTGCATTCCCTCCGGTTTTCAAGGTGTTGATGGCTAGTTTTACAGCTGGAAATTTAGAATAATCCATCTTTTCAAAATGCAGGTCGGCTATTTTGTAGAGATTAAACTGAGCTTGTGGAATTTCAAATCTATTTGGATGGCTTAGTGCAAAGCGAATAGGAGTTTTCATATCCGGTTCGCCCATTTGAGCTTTTATGCTTCCATCGGTAAATTCGACCAAAGAATGTATTATGGCTTGTGGATGAATGAGAAAGTCTATCTGATCTGGTTTTAAACCAAAAAGCCAATGAGCTTCAATGGCCTCCAGGCCTTTATTCATCATGGTAGCTGAGTCGATGGATATTTTGGCACCCATATTCCAAACTGGGTGTGCCAGTGCATCTTGTGGGGATATATGTTTGAAATCACTTATTTTAGTGTGTAAAAAGGGGCCACCACTAGCTGTAAGGTATATTTTTCGTATAAATTCTGGTTTTTCTCCCATCAAACATTGGAAAATGGCCGAATGTTCAGAATCTATCGGAATAATCGGATTGTTGGTCTGGCGGGCTAAATCGCTTAAGATTTTGCCGCCGGCGACTATGGCTTCTTTGTTGGCTAATAAAAGCCGCTTACCTTTAGTGAGTGCATAGTGGGAGGGAAGAAGACCGGCAAAACCCAGTAAGGCAACGATTACAATATCTGCATCGGATTGCTCGATGAGCATTTCGTACCAGTGTTTACCCGAAATGTATTTTTTATCTGTATCTTTTCTGCTGGTTAAGGCAATATATTTTACTCTAAATTCTTGTTGCTGCCGTAGCAAAAGTTTTTCGTTTTTGTGTGCTGAAAGGGCTACCACTTCAAAGGATTGGCTTTTTAAAACCTCTAAAACCTGACGACCGACAGAGCCGGTGGAACCTAAAACTGCGACTTTAAGGGGCATAATTTATTTTTAGAATACGATATAATCTTCGGGATTAACTGGTGTGCCATTATACCATAACTCAAAATGCAGATGCGGCCCTGATGTTAATTCTCCAGAATTGCCGATAATGGCAATAACTTCACCGGCTTTAACTTTATCTCCTTCTTTTTTTAGTAGAACAGCATTGTGCTTATAGATAGAGATGAGATTATTCGGGTGCTGTATTTGAATGGTATAACCGGTTGTCAGTGTCCAGCCAGAATTTATGACTGTTCCTGCCAGAACCGATTTTATCCCTTCGTTAGGTTGCGAGACGATATCTACTCCGTAATGTTTGTTTGAAGGGTTGAATTTGTTGGTAACCACTCCTTTACTAACTGGATTGAAGAAGTGTAAATTGGCAATTCCTACATTTTTTTTCTGTTTTTGGGTTACACTTAGTGCAAACTGATCTTCGGCATCTATTTCTTTCCGTAGAATAGAATCGTATTTTGATTTAGAGAAACTGATGTCTTCCACTTTGGTTAAGGAATCGCTTTCGGGTTCAAGAACTATCGGAGTTTCGCCGGATAATATTCGTTTTACATTATCTAGATAAAATTTATCGCGGGTTTTGAGTTTGTAGTTCAAAGAATCTATTCGCATGGCATTTACTACTATGTTTTGTTGTATTTTCCCTTCGGGTACTCTTGGTATTAAATCTATAAGAGGTGTGTAGGCAATAACAAAAATCAAACCGATAGTCAGAAGAATAAGAAATGCTCCGGCATAGGCAAAAACGTTCAAACGAGAAAGCCGGAAGGAGAAAACCTCTTCGTAGTTGGTATCATTATAGATGACTAAACGGTATTTATTTTTTAGTTTTGCTGTTAAACTTTTGTTATCTTTTTCTGCCATTTTCAATTCATTTTGAACGCACAAAGATAAATATTAATTACGAATTATTAATTATGAATTACGAATATGAATAGAAAAATAGTTAAAGTAGGTGAAATGTGCTGGCTAAGGCTTATTTATAGTCTCCCAAATAAGATTTTCGATTTGCTTTTTGATTTTTTGTGGGTGATGATTTTTTTGTAGGTAAATTTTACCTTGTTTGCCCATTTCTAATGTTTTGTATTTATTATTTAGCATTAATTTTAATGAATTTTTAAGATGCTCTAAATTTCCATTTGTGCAATAGCCTAGTTTATATTTATTAATAAAGTTATCGGGATTAGTATTTAGAGAGAGTAAGGCGCATCGGTCATCCATAGCTTCGAGCAGAACATTGGAAAATCCTTCGCATTTAGAAGTATTGATAAGAATGAGTGCTTTTTGGTAGTATCCATTAATTTTATTTGGAGCGACATAATCTATAAACTGTATATTTTTAATGGCTCTTGCTTTCTCTTTTAGAGCTTGTGCATATTTTTCTTCTCCTTTGTTAGAAGGGGCAATCATGACAAGATTTTGTGAAGGAAAAGCTTTTGCTAATTGCAGGAATAATTCTGGCTGTTTCCATGGAATATTCCGTCCGACCCATAAAATGGTATTTTTCTCTGTTTCTAGTTGATTTTTATGGCTTGGATAGATACTTTTTATAACGCGTGTTTTGAGTTTTCTATTTTGTAAAAAAAGTTTGGCTTGTTCTTGTGTTTGAGAAATAATTTTGTCTGAAAGGTGATAAGCTGCTGACATAGAAAGGGCTGTTAAAAAAGAAAGTTGATTTGTTGTTTGTTTAAAATTAGTTTCAGCATCGGAGGCTGAGAAGTAGAGAATTTTTTTTCTCAAGAATATCTTAATGAAGAATATGCTTATTCCTATACCTGTGTCTGCGGTACGAAAGATCAAAACATTGGCATTAATTTTTTTATAGGTAGATAATAATTTGAATAATGCCTTA
>CAYQXT010000425.1:0-3205 GCA_964421365.1 uncultured Bacteroidaceae bacterium | reverse complement strand
ATATCAACAATCATTCCTAAAAAAATAATGTAAGGAACAATTATTTCTTTCGACATATATAGTAATTAAAAGTAATATTTTTTCTATTTTTAAGCCAATTTCAAATATGATTCATGTTGAATAAAAAAAAAATATCAACTTTAACATTTTTAGCTGTTCTCATAAGTATTTTTTTATTAGGGGCTATCGGCATCAGCATAACACTCAATTACCTAGAACTAAGGTATATAGAAATGCAATTAGATATTAATAAACGTCAAGCGAGAACGATGGCTCGCTTTTTAGAAGAACAACTTGCATCAGGAGAAAGTCAGGAAGCTCTGATAAAATCTGTTCAGCATGGCCTTCAGGGAACAGAATTTAACAAAGGTTTTTTATGTATATTTGATACCACTTCAGCCAAACTTTTATGTCATCCTAATCCTAAAATGGTTGGAATGAAAATCCCCAATAGTTTTTCATTTGATAAAACTAATGGTGAGCATAATTTTGCCTCAGATGTTATCAAAAACGGGAAAGAAGCTTCTGGTCTATTTAAATACAAAAATAGGGTAGACATTACTTACATGGTACCAGTAAAAGGAACAAGCTGGAAACTTTCTTTACACGAAAACATAAATCAAATTAGAAAAGAAATAGAAAAACAACGGATGCGCTTACTTTTAGGCTCCATCATTCTTGGATTTCTAATGGCTGTTTTATCTACATTTGCTGCACGTAAAGTGAGTAGTTTGTATGAAAAAATTATTGAAAAAAAGAATAAAGAGTTAGATGATAGTCTTAATCGACTGATGGCTCTACACGAAGCAGTAAAACAACAAAAAGGAGAAATAGAGTCTCAACGTGACTACGTTACGGAACAAAGAGACCATATAACTAAGCAAAAAAAGGAAATTACTGACAGTATAGAATATGCCCGAAGAATACAAGATGCCTTGCTCTCATCTGCCGAGGTACTAAGAAAGAATTTTGAAGAAAATTTTATTTATTACAAGCCAAAAGACATTATTTCTGGTGACTTTTATTGGTTCAAAGAATTTGAAGATATCATTTATGTTGCTGCGGCAGATTCCACTGGACATGGCGTACCCGGAGCTATGATGAGTATGCTAGGAACGGCTATTTTAAACGAAATAGTAAGTAACAAAACCTATTCTCCCGGTTTTATACTTGGTGAGTTAAGAAAAAAAATAAAACGTAGCTTAAAGCAAGAACAAAAAAAAGGAAGTCGGGATGGAATGGACATTGCACTTTGTAGAATTGACAAATCGAATAAGCAGCTGGAATATGCCGGAGCCTATAATCCCCTTTTCTTTTATGATGGAGAACTAAATGTAATTCAAGCCGATAGAATGCCGGTAGGAATTCACCTACGAGAGAAAAAAGAATTTACAAATCATAAACTTAGCTTTGCAAGTGGAAATATTATCTACTTATTTTCAGATGGTTATCTCGATCAATTCGGTGGATTAAAAGGCCAAAAATTTAAGTCCCGTAATTTTAGAGCCTTAATTGCCAAAAGTGCAGAACTTAATTTAAAAGAACAGTTAAAGATTATTGCAGAGACACAAAACTGGTGGATAGGCGACAGAGAGCAAATTGATGATATTTTAATTATTGGTATTAAATTATAATATATGTTAAAAAATATTTGGCACTTTATGTCATACTTAGGCGTAAAAAAATCAATGCCACACTATCTACAAAAATCAATAATTCTTTATAATCAAATAATTAGAGTTACTTTTTTAGTATTATTTGCAGTTTTTGCTGGATTATTTTTTTATTTTAAAATAAAAACTTCTCTATTATTTTTTATTCCCATAATGTTAATTATAATTATTTCCTTACTATTCAATAGTAAAGGGAAAATTAAAATTTCGTTATTTCTATATGCAAGCACTTTACCTGTTTTGCTCCTGTTCTTCTCCGTATATTCAAAATTAAACAATCAAGGAACCTATTTAATTTTTTACATAGCCCCCCGCTTAGGGATTTTAATTCTATCCCTTATTCCGGCAACAATAGGTGGTTTTAAAAATAATGTATCGGGTATAATTAGTGCCTCCATAGGAATTTTAGTTTATCTACTTTTCGACACTGTTCATCATTATTTTGGAATATACGGCGAGAATTACCCCTATCTCTCTTCAAATTTCTGGATATTAAAGTATGGATTACTGGGATTTACAGGAATAATCATATTATTGATTTTTTTCTTACAGGGAATAAATTCAAATTATGAAACCCAAATAAAAAAGCAAACCGAAGAAATCACTGCCCAAAGAGATGCACTTCAGGAACAAAAAGACATAATTGAAAAACAAAATATCAAAATAAACGAGAGCATAAACTATGGGAAAAGGATACAAACAGCCATACTACCTCCACCGGAAAGTTTGGCCAAAGACCTCAGCAAGTATTTCCTTTTTTTTAAGCCCAAGGATGGAGTAAGTGGCGATTTCTACTGGAAAAGAAGAATAGGAAACCGCCTTTATTTATCAGTAGCAGACTGTACAGGACATGGTGTGCCCGGTGCATTCCTTAGTATGCTTAATCTTGGATTTTTGAATGAAATAGTTAATCGCTACTCTTCACAAAATAAAGACACTACATCGGCTGAAATTCTTGATGAAGTACGTGAATTAATTAAAAAATCTCTACGTCAGGAAAAATCAAATTCTTCACGAGAAGGAATGGATATTGGTTTATGTATTATAGACTTAAATAAAAAAATATTAAACTACTCAGGAGCTAATTTTGAATTAATTTACTTCATTAACAACGAACTAATAGAACGAAAAGGCAATAGACAGCCCGTAGGGATACATCGGAAAGAAGTTAATTTTGAGAATCATTTTATTGATTATAAAAAAGTCGATATTTTTTATTTATTCTCAGACGGTTTTATAGATCAGATTGGTGGAGAAAAAAAATCAAAATATAAGCGAAAAAATTTCAAGTTATTACTCTCTGAACTATACGCTGAGCCTCCCGAAGTTCAATTCTTAAAAATAAGTCAGGAATTAAGTAAATGGCAAATGGAATATCCGCAAGTAGATGACATTACTATCCTGGGCTTCATACCCTAAATATTTTTTTATAAACAACTGGATTAATACCACACTTTGTTAATCCCTAACAAAAATTATATTCGCTACCGTTAATATGTTAAAAATCAACAAACTCACTATTGAACACTTAC
>CAYQXT010000424.1:0-3206 GCA_964421365.1 uncultured Bacteroidaceae bacterium | reverse complement strand
GCTATTTTTTAAATAAAAAAAGTCATTACTTAAACTTAGAACCAAGAATTTCGATAGGTTACAAACTATTTACAAATTTTGCGTTAAAAGCATCTATTTCAAAGATGGTTCAATACGATTACCTTCTTGCTGGGGCAACAATAGGTACTCCAACAGATTTTTGGATTCCAGCAGATTCTTTAATCACGCCACAGAATTCGTGGCAATATACTTTAGGTGGATATTCTTCCGGGAAAACATGGAATTTAAGTATTGAGTTATATTATAAAAAATTGAATTCACTCATATTATTTCAACAAGGTATGGATTTTTTATCAGTAGGCCCTTTTTCCGATTTTAGTAATTTTAAGTGGGATTGGCATAACTCATTGACGACTGGTAAAGGGATAGCCTATGGTGCAGAGTTTTATGTAAAAAAGAATTTCGATAAAGTAAAGTTACAATTGTCCTATACTATTTCTAAAAGCAACAGACAATTTATAGATATAAATGGAGGAAAAGAATTTCCATATAAATATGATAGACGACATGTACTTAATTTCTTCATACAATATAGAATTAAATCAAATATTAATTTCAGTAGCCATTTTAGTCTAATGTCGGGCTTCTATATAAGCGTTCCTTCGACCAAATATCCTCAAAGTTATAATAATTATTTTTTGATTGAACATGAAAATTATTCGGAAAAATATCAAGGAAAATATTTACCGGAAATTTTAAATATAAATGATAGAAACAATTATCAAACTCCTACTTACCATAGACTTGATATGTCAATAGAGTTTATTAAACAGAAAAAATGGGGACTTAGAACTTGGAATTTGGGAATTTATAATGTGTATAATAAATTAAATACCTTTTCGGTATTTTTTGTTAAGGGAAAAATTTATTCATTAAGCATGTTTCCTATTCTTCCTTCAATTAGTTATAAAATAAAATTCTAAAAAATGAATAAAAATTTAATCTCAAAATTAATAGTATATCTTGGGGTATTCCTCTTAATTTCCTGTCAGAAAGAATTTGAATTAAAAAATTTAAAATATGAACCCAAAATTGTAGTAAATAGCATATTTTCTGTTGGGAATAATATCAAAATTTATCTATATTCTACATTACCGGTCGATTCGGATTTTAATTTGCCACAATATATGCTCACTGACAGCTTAATAGTAAGCAAATACCCTAAAATTAGTTCTGCTGAAATTAATTTATATGAAAATGGAAATTTTATTGAAAAAGTAGAAGAGTTAGATTCCGGATATTATAAATCTAAAATCACTGCTAAAGAGGGAAAAAAATATGAGATTAAAATAAAAGCAGATGGATATCCTGATGTTTTCGCCTTTGATACGGTACCGCTTTCCGTTAAATTCTCTTTTATTTCTTTTGTGGACACCATTAATTATTATTCCTATTTTCAGATTAGACTAAAAAACGATAGGAATAGATATTTCAGAACATATTTAAAAATTTCAGACACATCGAATACATATTATCAGGATATTCAATTTACGCAAAATATTAAATATATTTGGCAAGCAGAAAGTAAATTACTAAATTCTAATGATTTTCAAACAGATAGTTTAGTTTTGGGGTTAAAAAACGCTCCTTTTACAATAAAAAAAATATATATCTATTTTGGATCCGTTAGCTATAATTATTATAAATATTACGAAACAATTTCGTTACAACCCTTGGGTGATGATCAAATTTTTGCACAGCCGATAGCTGTTTTTTCTAATATACAGAATGGTTATGGTATTTTTGCAGCTTACAATGATGGGCAGCCGGCTATTTTAAACACCTATAAATAAAATATTTGAATGAACATCATACTTTTTTAAAACTTAAAAATTATTCTGTAATTCTTTTTTCAGAAAGCGGGCAGTGTACCCTTTTTTGCATCGCGCCACTTTTTCGGGTGTACCGGTGCAGACAATCTTACCGCCCAAACGACCACCTTCGGGGCCTACATCGACAATATAATCCGCCTGTTTTATCACATCGAGATTATGTTCGATGATAATCACCGTATTACCTAAATCCACCAATTTGTTCAGCACATTCATCAGCATTTTTATATCCTCAAAATGCAGCCCCGTAGTGGGTTCATCAAGAATGTAGAGCGTTTTGCCGGTACCTCTGCGTGCCAGTTCAGTGGCTAATTTTACGCGCTGAGCCTCACCGCCCGACAGGGTTGTAGAAGGTTGCCCAAGTGTTACATAGCCCAATCCCACACTTTGCATGGCCAGCATTTTCTGACGAATAGACGGGATATTCTCAAAGAATTCTACCGCCTGATTTATAGTCATTTCCAGCACATCAGAAATTGATTTCCCACGATAGCGAATCTCCAAAGTCTCACGATTGTATCGTTTTCCATGACAAGTAGGACATTTAACATATACATCGGGCAAGAAATTCATTTCTATGGTTTGCAAACCGGCACCTCTGCAAGTCTCACAACGACCGCCTTTTACATTAAACGAAAACCGTCCGGGTTTATAGCCTCTGATTTTGGCTTCGGGCAACTCGGTAAATAATTTGCGAATATCCCCAAAAACATTGGTATAGGTGGCCGGATTAGAACGCGGTGTTCGACCGATAGGACTCTGATTCACCTCAATAACCTTATCAAGATATTCAATTCCTTTGATACTTTTGTAGGGTAAAGGCGTTTTTTCTGCCCGGTGCAATTCATGACTCAGAATGGGATGCAGAGTTTCATTGATAAGCGTAGATTTGCCGCTACCTGATACACCCGTAACGCAAATCATTGTCCCCAGCGGAAGTTTCAAATTTACTTTTTGCAGGTTATTGCCACTGGCTCCTTTTAGCTCAAGAAACAGCCCGTTTCCGGCTCTTCTTTTTTCGGGCGTTTCAATAATTTTCCTATTATTCAGATACTGGGCCGTCAGACTATCGGATTTAAGTAATTCAGCCGGACTCCCCTCTGCAACCACCTCGCCGCCATGCTTACCGGCAAATGGTCCAATATCAACAATATGGTCGGCCTCGAGCATCATATCTTTGTCATGCTCTACCACAATCACCGAATTGCCTATATCGCGCAAGGTTTTCAGCGACTCTATCAAACGTTTATTGTCGCGCTGATGCAGGCCGATACTCGGCTCATCGAGGATATAAAGCACATTTACCAATTGCGAACCTATTTGCGTAGCGAAACGAGTACGCTGACTTTCACC
>CAYQXT010000423.1:0-3257 GCA_964421365.1 uncultured Bacteroidaceae bacterium | reverse complement strand
AGTAATTGCCGTTACGCAAATAGTTCAAGCTATGACATGGGCAGGCTTCTGGTGGATTATTATTGGGGGCTTATTCTACACGCTCGGAATCGTATTTTTCAAACTTGAAAAACTTTCATACAGCCATTTAGTCTGGCATTTATTTGTCCTCTTTGGAAGTATCTCACATTTTATTGCTATATATTTTTATGTCTTTCAAAAAGTAATTTCATAACATAAAGTTTTAGTTAGTTTAGTTAATGCAAAAGAGCTGCTCATCCAAAACGTTGGTTAGAGCAGTTTTTTTATATCTTTTATTATTAGAAATTCATTAATTATGGATAATTTCATGAAGTTATAAATTGTAATACATTGTTTTATAGAGGTTATATTTTGCTACGGAGGCTAATGTATTTTCGATTTCTCAATTTCCTAACTATTTATTTTTTATCACAGTATCAAACAATCATATAATTTCAACAGAAAAATCTTGTCAGGCAGTTTTTTTTTATATCTTTGATAATAAATACAAATATAATGAAAAAGCTAAATCTAAAAAAAATAAAATCAGAGTCTCTCTCTGCACAAGAACTTGACATTATAGAAAAAATACTTAATGATTCAAGCTCTTATTATGTTCCCAATAGCTTTGAATTAAACACATTTACAGAAGACATACTCCAAAAAATTCAGATTAAATTAAATTTGGAATCTAGCTCAATAGCCTTTGAACAAGTACAGATTATCGAATACCTGAGTCCACTGAACTTTATTGGGAAAATAGGCGGCAAGAAAAGATTTATTCTTATCCTACTTAAAAATGGCCAAAAGCTACATTTTAAAATTCAAACTTTAGACAGTTTACAAGGCAAAGAAACCAGAAAAATCAGCCAATTTCTGCAGGATGCCAAAGCGACTGAAATAGATAAATTAATAATAGAAAGTATCCGAAATTTATTCTCAAAAGAGAAAAATAAATTTAATATTGATGAGGCTAATCAGTTTATAGAAATTAGTCCCAAAATAGAATTTCAGATTTTGCAAAACCGGCATGAGCAGGAAATTATTTTAGCCGGCTTAGAAATAGAACAAATAAAAAGTAGCGATGATGATAGCCCGCAGGATTCTCCTATTTATTTTATTCAAACAAACGAAAGGCAAATAATTATTCGGCAAAAAAATGCAGAAATTCTTGCACAAAGTAAAAGTCGTTCCTTAAAAGAGAAAACAGAAACAGGAAGGAATCGCTATATATGGAACAATTATTCATTTCTACCTACCAAACAGAATAGAAATAAGTTAAAAACACTATCGCAACTACCAGACGATAAGCTACAAGCTATTCGCTATCTCATTGTACAGAACAGGCTTAAAAACAATTATTCCGAAACCATACACCGGCAGTTAATACAGCTAAGCGAAAATCCTTATGATGAACTCATGCTGGAATTGTGGCAGGCTAAAAATGACAAGGGGAAAGATACCTCAAAAATTGTAGACTTAATAAAAATTATTCTAAAAAATGAAACCCAAAGGCGCTATCTTATTCAGTGGATAGAAGACTGGCAACTAAATACCGAGGAACAGTTTTTTATTATTCAGATTTTTCTGGAATATGTACAGGAATTGGATTCGGTAGAAGATTTACTACTTATGCATCGCAAAGTTCGCGAAAATTTCATGGCCAAGCAAAAAGACAAATACGAACAAGCACTTTTTGATTTGGCCTTTTGCCGTCACCTGATTTGGGCAGACGAATTAGAAGAAGCCAAAAAACTTATCAAAAAACGCCTCAAAAACCTACCGGACGAAAGTTTATGGGATATTCTTCCGGCCGAGGAAGACAGCGTAGAACAATTATCCGGTCAATATCTGCGTATAAATTATCTGAAACTGCTTAAAAAAGTGAGTATTGACGAGGAAAAAGAGGAGATACTATACAAATTGGCCATATTGCAGCCTCTGAATACTCAGCTCATCAAAGAAAATCAAAATTTATCTCCAAAATTTAAACTGGTAGAAGAAATTCTGAAAGGTAAAATTGAAGTAAAAAACACTGATTATAATAAAATTACAAAAATTTTAGACGAAAAACTCAGTCAGCGAATAGAGCATCCTCTTTCATCAGAGAATAAATTGATCAGTAAATTGCAAAACTGGTTAGCACCTGCCGAACAACAAGACCTCAAAACAATTAAGCAATATGCTGAAAATTTAAAGCCGGAGAAACAGCCACAAATTTCTGCAATAATCGAAAACTTAAGGCATTTTTATCAAATAGAAAACATCGAAAGCTATATCAGTTATGGCAAAAAAGCCTCAGAAATTACAGTATTTGACGATAAACCACCTTTTTTACTCATTGGCCGTGATCTTATTGATGCAGAAAGTAAGCGTAATCTGCACAACAATGAATTTGCCTTTGTAGCTGCCATGGAACTTTCCTCGCTCTATTTCGACAATAGCCGGCTAACCTCATCAGATGTTTGGAAAGGTCTGACACAAAAAGGCTTTTTTATTGCAGAAACCCTACTCACCATCATTCCCGCTGCCGGAGCAATCAGTAGTGGACTAAAAAACCTGCAAAAAATGGAAAAAATCAGCCAGTGGGCTACGACAATAGGGAATATAGGGCTGTGGGGGCAAAATGGAATTTCGGTTTTAAAATCCATTCATCCTGTCCTTGAAAAATTAGGAAAAAGAGAAACCAACGAAGTTGAAATTCTTTTTAGCTCCAGACTGGTACAAATAAATGCCGACCGTTTGGGATTATTGGCTGCCGATGATATAGCTGCTGCCTTGAATGGAATTCTGAAAACACACGAGAATTACGAAGCTATAAATGAGCGAATCACAAAGAACGGACTCATCAACTTTTTGAACGAAAAAGACAGCGCAGGAAAGTTAAAACAAAAAGATTTAGCCCTTCGCATAGCGGCACTCTTTTCATTTTATTTTTCTGATGAGTTCGATAGATTGTCGGAATTTATCCGGCAGGAAAATGAAGAAAGTCCAAAGATATTTTACAAGTAAAATACTTTATTAATTGTCTAAACCTTGATTACAGGATTAGTAGGATTCTATTAAAAATCAAATAATCTTATAATCCTAAAAATCAGGATACAGACAAAAAGAGTAAGTCTATCTTACAAAAGATAATATTTATTCCTTACTTTTGCGCCAAAAATAAACAAAATGAAACATTTCCTTCTTTTTCTCATTCTTTCCCCACAATTACTTTTAGCCCAAAGCCTTAAAATACAGGATGCACAAACAAA
>CAYQXT010000422.1:0-3277 GCA_964421365.1 uncultured Bacteroidaceae bacterium | reverse complement strand
CTGTTCATGACGACCATCCGTAACCCTCGATATTTTTATCAGACCAGACTTGAGATAAATAAAGTCCTCTATTTTTTCGCCTTGTTTAATAATCGTTTTGCCGGCTTCGGCAAAAATATCATCCTTTTCTATACACAAAATCCGAATATCCTTTTTAGAAACATTATCAAAAAAAGCGCTCTTAAGCTCACACTGAGTACAAGAACATGTTTCTGCATCAAAAAAATCTATCTTATTTATGTTCTCCGGCATTTTTGTACTTGATAAATATCATCTCTTGATTTTTATCAAGTGCAAAGATAGTAAACTATTTGCGAAATAAAGATAGTTTTGTCGTAAACAATAAGAAAAATTTATAATGAAAAAATTAGTAATACTTGGAGGCGGCACAGCCGGAACGATGATGGCTAACAAACTCCGCAAAGAATTAGATAAAGAAGAATGGAAAATTACCATTATCGATCAATTCAAAACCCATTACTACCAACCCGGTTTTCTTTTTATTCCCTTCGGAATATACAAAAAAGAAGATGTGATGAAACCCAAAAGCGATTTCTTCCCTGCCGGAGTAGAAGTAATATTTAAAGCCATCGACAGAATAGATGCCGAAAACAACAAAGTTTTATTAGAAGGAGGTAAAACACAAAATTACGACCTACTCATAATCGCCAGCGGAACCAAAACCCGTCCAGATCAAACTCCCGGAATGCAAGATAAATTATGGCATAAAAATATTTTCGACTTTTATACCGTCGAGGGAGCTTTAGCCTTACGAAATTTTTTCAAATTTTGGGAAGGCGGAAAATTAGTTATGGCTATAACAGAATTACCCTACAAGTGTCCTGTTGCCCCCATTGAATTTGTTTGTCTGGCCGAGGCCTTTTTTACCGAAAAAGGAATGCGCGACAAAGTAGATATTACCTTTGTTACTCCTCTTCCCGGTGCATTCACCAAACCGGTAGCCACAAAAATGCTCAGCGAATTATTAGCTGACAAAGGCATCAAAATAGTTCCTGATTTTTATATCGAAAAAATTGATAATGAGAACAAAAAAATAATTTCCTATGATGGGCGAGAGGTAGAATTCGACTGCCTGAGCATTGTTCCTACCAATATGGGCGATGATATGATAGCCCGAAGTGGATTAGGCGATGACTTGAATTTCGTTCCGACAAACAAAGAGACCCTTCAATCTATTAAACACGAAAATATCTTTGTGATAGGCGATGCTGCCAATTTACCAACTTCTAAAGCAGGATCGGTAGCACACTTCTCCGGTGAAATCTTATTTGAAAACATCCAGAGCTTTATAGAAGGAAGAGAACTTACCGCTAAATTTGATGGTCATGCCAATTGCTACATCGAAACCGGTTTTGGTAAAGGAGCTTTAATCGACTTTAACTACACCACCGAACCCCTTCCGGGCACTTTCCCCTTACCAGGCATAGGCCCATTTGGATTGCTTCAGAACACAAAAATGAACCACTACGGAAAAGTAATGTTTCGTTGGATATATTGGCACATCTTATTAAGAGGTAAAGAATTACCCATAGAAGCAAATATGACAATGGCAGGGAAAAAGAAAGTTACTATTTAAAATTAACAGATTATGAACGAAGAAAATCTTCAAAACCAAATAAATCAGCTCAATGCTAAGCTTGATCTCTTGCTGAAATATACCAATGAACAGCGTTTGAAAGCTAATGCCATTGAAGATCTGACCAAAGATTTACAAATCGTTGGTAAAGATGTGTACGATACCGCCGTTGAGCAACTAGACAATCAAGGAGTAGAAATAGATACCGATGAGCTGACTATTCTAGCTGTAAAACTACTCAAAAACATGGGGAATATCAAACAGGCTATCGAAATGATGGAGAGTATTTTTGATTTAGTCAAAGACGTTGGCCCTATCGCCAATGAAGCAATCATCGACTTTACCCATCAGTTACACGAGCTCGATGAAAAGGGCTACCCCGCGTTTCTACGTGAATCAATAAACATTATTGACAATGTAGTTACTCACTTTGGAGCAAACGATGTTAAAGAGCTGGCAGACAATATAGTTCCTATTTTAGAAACCCTTAAAGCCATTACCCAACCCGAAATGATGACTGCGACCCATAATGCTATCAAAGTTTTTAACACCGTTCAGTTTGACGATGTAAAACCAGTATCTATGTGGCAAATGTTTAAAGAGATGAGATCTAAAGAGATGCGTAAGTCCTTGGGCTTTGTGCTTACCGTGATGAAGAACATAGCAAAAACACAAGATAATAAATAGAGTATTAATCATTAAAATAAAGAAATTATGGCAACAAAAGAATTTGCAGGAAAACAAATTGAAGTAACAGAAGAAGGCTATCTATTAAACACAAGTGATTGGTCGGAAGATATCGCTAAAGAAATGGCCAAAGAAGCTGGAATTGAGCTTACAGACAAACATTTTGAAGTGCTAAATTACATCCGCAACAAATTTTTAAATGGAGAAGCCCTTTCCATTCGTGCAGTAGGAAAATCAGGCATAGTAAACATAAAAGAACTGTATCAACTGTTCCCAGGCGGACCACTTAAGTTATCGTCTAAATTTGCCGGTATTTCAAAACCCGCAAGTTGTGTTTAAATCATGTGGAGGGCATAAGTCCCTCCTTTTTTCAATCTTAAATTTTAAAAAAAATAAAAATGGCAAATAAAGATCAAGCCGTAAAAAAAGTAGCCATGATTTGTGCCAAAGCAAATCTAGAGGATGTATATGCGGCACTCGTAATGGCTAATGGAGCAGTAATGGAAGGTATGGAATGTAAACTTTTTTTCACATTCTTCGGTTTAGATGCCATTACTAAAAAACGCATGAATAATTTGCACACCGCAACCGTTGGAAATCCAGGGATGCGTATGCCCGGTGGAGCTACTTTCCCTACTTGGCTGGGTACAATCCCTGGTGTAGAAGGAGCCGTTTCTAAAATGATGAGGAAACAAATGGAAGATTTAGACATTCCTCCCGTAGAAGAATTCTTAGAAATGATTACTGCTGGTGGAGGTGAAATCTACGCTTGTAAACTGGCCGTAGATATGTTCAAACTCAAAGAAGAAGATTTGTGGGATGACATTAGTGGTATTCTCACCATTGGTGATTTCTATAATAAAGCTGGTGGCGAAGGTTCTCAGGTAATTTTTGTTTAATCAATTCTAATCCCATAGAAAAAACAACTTGCCTGGTTGTTTTAGAAAAGCTTCTCTACTCAACAAAATAGAAGAAGCTTTTCTTTATCATGCT
>CAYQXT010000421.1:0-3277 GCA_964421365.1 uncultured Bacteroidaceae bacterium | reverse complement strand
GAAGGAGAAGGACTGCGGTCTTTCCAAACGGCATATATTGGAAGCTGTATCGTTTCCGTTGATGAAAGGGTGGATAAATTCCAGTTCGTAATGAAAAACGCAACTTTTAATCAAAATCGGGTCTTCCTTTTTTTTAGGTATTCAAACAAATCGTTTAATAGATAAGGCATATTTTTAGCCGGTGGTGCTATGTGTGCAATCTCATTTCCATGAGCTATACCTACACTTTCTTTCCTGAATTCACCGGCTTTTTTGACTAAGTCATTCATTAAAAGTTTGTGAGCATGTTTAAACGATTTCACAGAAAAGGCAGAAAATGAGTTTATTCGCTCATAAACCTCAATGGCATTTAATACTTCAAGAATATCTTCCTTTGTCCCAATTACTCTTTTGTTTTCGAGTAGGGCAGTGATTTGTTCTTCGGACAGCGTATTTCCTTCTATTTTCAAAGACGAATAAATGGTCTTTATTTTGTTGCGTTTTCTTAAGTTTGGCGAAGGTTTATCTAGGAAATAGGCTTTACTTCACCGAGTTTCTCTGATATACTGCTTGTTAGTTTCAAAATTTTTACTGTTATCTCGTATGGTGGCTTCATTGATACTATCAAAAGTAGTTAATTTTTCTTATTATGCCAAACATTTTCTATTAAGCGAGGGCTTCGCTTAGAGCGAAACCCTTGCTTTGAGTATCTGCGCAAAGGCTTGTGGCGATTGCCAGTAGTTGTCCGCAGTTCTGTGAAATTTCGGTTAGTCAATATATTCGCTTTTGTTTAGCCCGGCTAATCGTAATTTTGTGGGTTTATAAATTAAATTATAGATGGCAAGTAGCAGGAGCAGTCCGGCAAAGACAGTGGCCAGAATAAAGCCATATTTGGCATCTTCATTAAAAGCATCGCTGATAGCTCCCATTGCTAAGGGGCCTAATGCTGCTCCGGCAGCAGTAAAGAACAGTATTACGCCCGCTACTGCACCGTGTTCTGATTTATGAAAACAACTAATTCCTTTGGAGTTTATGGTAGGGTATAGAACAGACATAAATAGCCCGGATAAGGGCAAAAGTATGATGGCAAAATTAATTCCCCCCCATATACTTCCTACAAAACAAAGAAAAATGGCACTACTAAACAGAGTCAGAGCCAAAGACCAATCTACTTGCTTCATAATCCATGCGCCTAAGAAACGACCGGTAGCCCGAAGGATAAAGAAAATAGTAAGGGAATAGGTGGCTATATACAATAGATTTCCGGTATAATGTGCAAATAATGAAGGCATCCAGACATAAATGCCTGCTTCGACAGAAACGTACAAAAATGCACTTAGTGAAAAGCCCATTGCATAAGGATTTTTCATCATTATCATCGTTCTTTTTAAATTAATCGGCTCTTCTTTAGATATTTTTGTTACCGGATATTTTACCAGCAAGGCAAGCACTATGAGGACTACGCATAGGGTGGCTGCCACTACATATAGCCATTTCCATGCTACGCCGGCACTCAGAAAATAGCTGACTAAAAAAGTCCCGATGATGGCTCCTACTCCAAAGAAACCTTCAACCATATTCATGGTGGAAGTATGTTCGTTTATAGATTTTGTAATGTCGCCAATAAGGGCTAAGGCGCCGGTCTTGAAAATTCCTATGGCGAAACCTGATACGATGAGTAAACTAAGAAAAAAGGCAAAAGAATTTCCGACAATAAAAAGATAAGAGTTAAGAGAAAAAATAGTTAAACCCAGCACTATGGTTGTTTTTCGTCCCAGTTTGTCGGCCAAAAAACCCAGCAAAATTCCACTTAGTGCAATAGCAATCATAGGGCCATAATGTAATAATCCTGCGGCTGACATGCTTAAATCAAATTGCTTCATTACTTCCTTGATAATCTCACCCACTGCATCGGTGGTCATGGCAAACATCATGAACATGAGATAGGTTAACCATTTAATGAGTGTCAGATTAGATTTACTTCCGGTTGTGTTTGTTTTCATATTTTTATTTTTTATGCTTTGTAATCTATTAATGTTCCGTTATTATCTGTATAATGGATAATCGTATTTCGGCTTTTCAAATCAACATTCAAAATAGCCTGATAGTTATTTTTTGTCCATGATATTTTAATCGTATCATTATTTGTGTCTGAGATATTAAATTTCCCCTCAAATGCAGTGTGGGTATTTCTAAAGCGAATTAGTTTCAATAAGCGCTTAACTACTTTCTTCTCTAGTGCGGAGTTTATTTCTTCTAAGCTGAAATTATGGCGGTTTATTTCTCTTCCTTCGCCTGTTCTTTTTACGGTTTCTTCATCGTTCTGTCCTGCGAGTAAACCCACATAGTAAACTTGCGGAATTCCCGGAGTGAAAAATTGAATAGCCCGGGCTGCAATATAAGCATCTTCATCGGAATTTAAAAGCGAAAAAAATGTTCCTCTAATCTGATGAACATCAAAGCCATCGCTACTTTTATATTTATCGGAATAGACCAGACTCAGGTTGGCGCCCCTTTGCATACAAATATCGACCACTTCACGGGCTGCTTTACTGGAGGCCAGTCCGTCCATATCGGGTTTTACCGGTATGCCATCATGGCAATCGAGCATCGTAAACTGCCGGGGGGGACGATTTTTTAGATATTTTTTTAAATTCTCGGAGGATGTAGTAATGAAGGCCTCTAATACAGTGTAGGGCAGGATGAAATCATATATCCAGTGGCCTTTTTCGGCCAGTTTAAATTGAGTGGAGTAGGGAGCATGAACTTCGGGTAATAATTCTAAATCCAAGGCCTTGGCTTTTTCTGTAAGCCAATCAATGAATTGGTAAATTTCCGGTTTGACAAAAAAACAACTGGTTCCTGCTTTTTTTATGACATAGGCAATGGCATCCAGTCTGATAATTTTAATCCCTTGTTTTTTGAAATTATCAAGAAATTGAGTTAATATTTTTTTTGTAAGTTCTGAATTTACATCAATATCAATTTGTTCGGAAGGATCTTGTTTTCCGAAAGTTGTCCAAATTTTAATTTCTTTGTCAATGTTTTCAAATTTAAAGCTAGAGTAGGGTTTTTCTCGACGAAGAAATATTTTTTGAATATCTTTCTCTGCAATTTTACCATCCGGCCAGATTTTATTAATAGTTAAAAATAAATCGGTAAATTCGGAGGCATTTCCTTTTTTAATATAATCTTTAAAATAAACTGACTGCCTCGAAATATGGTTGACCATTAAATCAAGAATCAAATCAAAATTTGTTGCTATTTGGCGAATATCCTCCCATGTTCCAAATTTAGA
>CAYQXT010000420.1:0-3285 GCA_964421365.1 uncultured Bacteroidaceae bacterium | reverse complement strand
GCTTTTGGAAACTTACAACGGTCCAAAAGCCCGCATCGCCGTAGGCCATTTCGAAGCCAAGGCGGCAAAAATACCCCCTGCCGTGGCAGAGGGTCTTTCCGATATGCTGGCTACCGCCCTCGTGAATACCAACCGTTTCATTGTCCTGGAAAGGGATGCCTTAAACGACATCATCAAGGAACAAGATCTTGGGGTCTCTGGAAGGACGAGTCATAAGACCGCCCCCCCCGTAGGCCAAATCGAAGGGGCAGAACTCCTGGTACTCGGTGCCATCACGGAATATGAACCCATGCATTTTTCCATGGGGGGAGTGGCCTTAGGAATCATTACGGGAGCGACCTCCATCCTCATCAATCAGAAAAACAATCGCGCTCCCCTTGGGGCTATCATGTACACGGACGCCCTTATCGGAGCCGACATCCGTGTCGTCGACACCCGAACCTCGCGAATCCTCTTTTCCGCTTCCATCGAAGCAAACGCAAAAGACTTCGGCATCGGAAGTAAGATAAATCATGTCTTTGGGTTTTAATTCTATTTCAATATTTTCAAATTCTTCGTTGAATCGTTGTCCCTCTAAACCACCTATGGTTGCAAGAGTACCTCTTTGATATTTTAATTCCTTTGCTTCGTGTAAATAATATATAAAAGGTCTGTTTGCTCCACAGAAAATGACATTACTGTTTCCATTATCTTGTTTTTCAATTTGGCATAAAGCCACATCCATGCCATCATCGTTGTCATTTTCTGATTGGTTAAGAGCTAGCTGTAATTCTATGTTAAGGGCTTGAAGGATATCTTTGGGGTTGAGAATATTTTTCTGATATATAATTTCATTTAGCAAACGGTTTCCTATCATACTCATAAAAGCTCCTGGAACACCATGACCGGTACAATCTACAGCAGCATAGAAATGAACTAAATGATTATTTTTAGGCAATCTTTTTTCTGCATACCAGTAAAAATCGCCAGAAACAATGTCTTTAGGTAAATATACGTTGACTATGTTAAAATACTTTTTCACTACTTTTTCTATCGGGAGAGTAGCTTCTTGTATATGCTTAGCATAGGTCACAGCAGAGGTTAATTGTCTATGTTGATTTTCAATTTGTTCATTCTTTACCTTCAAATCATCATTAATTGTTTGTATTTCTTCCTTTTGTTGAAATATCTCGGCATTTTTTAGTTTCAACTCGGCATTTTTTTTACGTAATTGCAGGCCTAGAAAAGTAATAATCCCTAAAACAATTAAGGAAGAAAGTAAGCCATATATAAGTACGGTTGTCGTAAACTTTTCTCTTTCCAGCTCCGCTTCTTTAAGTTTGAGCTCGCTATTTTTAATCTGCAATTTCAATGCACTCCGTTTTTTTGCTTCTTCTGCATTCCGAAGCGAGTCACGGGCACGAAGCAGGATTCTTTGTTTTGCATTTAGTTGTAAATCCTTTTCTTTAATCGCTTTATAACTCTGGCTAACAACGTTTGTGAGTACTTGTGTTTTTTTATAGTATTCCTGTTCCTTTTGTTTGAATTTTCTACTATCTTTTATTTTACTGAACTTAACCAGCGTTTTATCATCGTCAGCTTTTTTTGCCGAAATAATTAGCTCATCAATACATTCATTTAATAAATTATCATCATAAGCCTGAAAAAGAATTTTATTATAAAGCGGTTTTAAAATTGTTAATGCTTTTTTTATTTGCCCATCTAAACGGTACAAAGAGCTTATTCTTAACTGTTCTGAATAAAGTATTTTTTTACCTAATTGTAATTTTTCTCCAATTTTATTAGCTTCCTCCAGTGGGGCGATTGCCTTTCCATATTGGCGCATTTGACCATAAACATTACTTAAATTCAAATCCAAAATTCGCAGTAAACTGGAATTTCCTTTTACCTTAGCCACTTTTACTGCTGCTTGGTAATAAGGAACTGCCAATTTGTTGATTCTTGCTTTTCGATAAATTTCTGCAATTTCTTTGTTATAACTACAAATTTCAATTAATTCGTTATTTTTTGTAGCTTCGGCAAGTTGCACTTTTTTAATGTCTATCAATTTCTGCTTAGAAGGGCTTAAGCTTTGCGCCAGAATAAGCTGGCTAATTAACAGTAGGAATATGGAAAGGATACCTTTTTTCATTTGTACTATATTTTAAATAAAACCACATTAGAAAACAGAAAATTATTTTTTGAATTATTAAAATGCATTTACAAAAAAAAAATTATCCCTAAACAATTATTATTTTCTATCATGACTATTCTCTTTTTACTTATTATTTTATACGCAAACTCTTATAAAATGTTTTATTTTTGCCCTATATCGATAAAACTTAGTTAGAGTTTGAACTTTTAGAAATCAAATAACTCACAATCAGAAAAATATTTCCATAACAACATGCTTTGCCAAGTTTTTATTTATAGTGGTTTTAATACCACTCCTTTATTTCGCTTACCATCAATTTTTATCTCTACTGGTTTTTCAAAATGAATCAGACGTAAAAATTCATTTTCATATTCTGCTTCTTGTTGGTTTAGAAAATCTAAATCATAATAACCATCTTTTATGTAAGGATTAATGGTAAAATATCCCACATGAAAAGAAGTAAGATTCTGAAAAAAATGGGTACCCTGACTCGGGTCTATCCGATAGTTTTTGAGCCCTGCTTCAACAATAAGCATTGCACCAGATATTTGCGACCATTTAACAGGAATTCCAAGCCAAGGATCTGATGAACCCCACCGCCCTGGCCCAACCAAAATATAATTCCGCTTCTCAATTAACATCCTTTCATTCAATCCATTAACCTGTTCGGCAATGATAAGGCTGTTGGCCGCATTAAAACTTTCTGGTTTTACATACAAGAAATCGTGAATATCTTCTACACTCCCATTGCCTAACGCGGAGTCTGACATAATAATACAATCTTTTGGTTTGTAGGTTTGTAAATCCACAGACTCGGTATCCTGATTTTCAACAATTGGACGTATCTGGAGAAAACTAAATAATGTGGGCGAGCCTTTAGGTACATCCAAATTGGCCGCAAACTCGATTTCTATGGGATTGTTCATTTCCTTTTGTCCAATCCGAAGTAAATCGCTTAAAATCTTAGCTAAAGGAAAGGTATTGTATTGCAGAATATTAGCAAAAGTTAATATTTTTTTCCCCTGATAGTTTGTTCCCGGTCGGAGGACGTAGTGATGATAATCGTAAGTAGAGGCTACATGTCGGATAGAATTATCCTTTTCCACTTCTTTTATTCTGAGTTTGAAAAGATTCACTGAGTCATCGGTAGA
>CAYQXT010000419.1:0-3287 GCA_964421365.1 uncultured Bacteroidaceae bacterium | reverse complement strand
CCTAAACTACTGGGAAAGAGCACATAAACTAAAAAAAATAAGTTCTATTTATGATGACATCCTCGCAGGAGTTCAGCCATCCGGATCACATATCCTCATACATTTTGGCGAAGCAAGCCCGATTACTGACATAAATATATGTAATTATAATAATAATTCTTTCTCTGAACCCATTGATATAGGTAAATTTGTTAGCTCAGACAGAAAAGAAGAAGGAGCTTTTCTTACAAATTCCGGCGATACCCTCTATTTTTCAAGTGCTCAAAATGGGGGTTACGGTGGCCTCGATTTATATATGAGTATTAAACTTCCCAATGGGGAATGGGGTTTAGCTATAAATTTAGGAGAAAAAATAAATTCAGAAAAAAATGAAAATTATCCTTTTTTAATGCCCAATGGCAAAAAACTTTATTATAGTTCAACAGGATTCAATACCATGGGAGGCTACGACTTATTTTTCAGCGACAAAGATTCTCTTAATCAATGGACATACCCTACAAACCTTGGCTACCCAATCAATGATGTGTATAATAATAAAACAATCAGTTTTGCAAAAAACAAACGCTATGCTTACGCCGCATACGTTAAACCAAACCTAGGAAAAGGAAATTACGATTTATATCGAATAATATTCACCCAGCGTGAACCTAAATTCTTGACATTTATCGGAATAATCTATTATAGTCAAAACCATGAAAAAAAACCAATTACTGAACTTAGCACAGATATCTCTGTTACGGTTCACGACAGAAATTCAGATGAACTCATCGGAACTTATGCCGTAAACGAAAACTCCGGTAAAATTGTTATCGCATTACTACCCGGCGAATATAATTTAAAGATAGTAGGTGAGTCCTATCAGCCTTATTCAGAGAAAATTAACATCGAAGATAGAGATCGTAAAAATAATATCGTAAAAAAAGATTTTATACTTAAAGTAAGAAGATAAAGTTTTTCTTAAAAATGATAAATTACCTTTTATATTTCCTTTTTTTACGATATATTCGTCCATTCAAAAGAAAATAGTAATATGAAAATAACTGTAGTCGGAACAGGATATGTAGGTTTAGTTACCGGAACATGTCTAGCAGAAACTGGAAATACCGTAACCTGCATAGATATTGACCTAAAAAAAATTAAAAACCTAAGAGAAGGAATAATTCCTATTTACGAACCGGGTTTGGAGACTTTAGTCAAAAAAAATGTCGAGAAAAAACAGCTCTTTTTCAGCACCGATTTAACTGAGAATTTCGATGATACCGAAGTAATTTTCAGTGCCGTTGGTACTCCCCCCGACGAAGATGGGGCGGCCGATTTGCAATACGTTATAAGTGTTGCACGTCAAGTAGGACAAACCATGCGCCACTACATTGTTATGCTCACAAAAAGTACAGTGCCTATCGGAACTGCAGAAAAAGTGCGAAAAGTAATACAAGAGGAATTAGACAAAAGAGGTGAAAAAATACCTTTTGACGTAGCCTCTAATCCTGAATTTCTAAAGGAAGGTAGCGCTGTAAGCGATTTCCTAAAACCCAATAGAATAGTAATTGGAACAGACTCTGAAAAAGCAAAAAAAATACTTGGACGACTCTATAAACCTTTTGTATTAAATGGACACCCTGTTATATACATGGATATTCCTTCTGCCGAAATGACTAAATATGCAGCAAATTCAATGCTTGCCACCAAAATAAGTTTCATGAATGATATCGCTAATTTATGCGAAATTGTTGGAGCAGATATTAATAATGTCCGCCGTGGAATCGGTTCAGATCCACGTATTGGAAACAAATTCATCTATGCAGGAACAGGATATGGAGGTTCTTGTTTTCCAAAAGACGTCAAAGCTCTTATCAAGACCGGCGATACAAACAAATATTCTTTAGAAATTCTAAAAGCTGTAGAAAATGTAAACGAAAGACAAAAAACTATCCTTTTTGCAAAAATTTACAATTTTTTTTCCAAGAAACTTAGCGGTAAGAGACTTGCTATATGGGGTTTGGCTTTCAAACCAGAAACCGATGATATGCGCGAAGCTCCAGCACTTAAGCTTATTGATAAATTATTAGAAGAAGGAGCTATAATCACTGCTTACGATCCAGCTGCTATTAACGAAGCAAAACGAAGAATCGGAGATAAAATTAATTATGCAGAGAATGCTTATGATGCACTTATCAATGCTGATGCACTCATTTTGGTTACCGAATGGCGCGAATTTAGAATTTTGAAATTTAAAATGATAGAAAAACTGATGAATAACCGTCTTATTTTCGATGGTAGAAATATTTACGACCCTATTGAAATGAAAGAACATCGTTTTACTTACTATAGTATTGGTAAAGATACCATTAATCCTCCAAAAAGTGAAAACTAAAATATTCTATTCCCAAATAATGTAACCATAAATATCTATGGAGCACACAAGCAGACTTTCCGCTTGTAGCCAACTCACTAAAGGCAACAAAAAACAGCTAATAAAAGAATTCTCTTCCACCACTTTTTATTACCTGTTTTTGTAAGCCTTTAGTTTCGCCGTACACCACTGCAATCCCTTGCGCACGGCAACGCACTAATTTCTATCAACAATTCAAGGAAACAAGTGACCTGAATTTTTTCATCTCATCTTTTAGGTATAGTAAAAATTAAAATCTATGAGCCAATATAAAAAGGTGAATTTACATCGAAATTGGTCGGACGAATTCATTAATCAATTGTAAGTGAGCCGTCTATTTTTACAGTTTTAATAAATCTATTCGTCCGACCGGCTTTTAGATCAAACTCATCTATTTTTACTAGTAATTATTATTTATACGATAAGGGGTTGTTTCCGAAAATAGTATATAAGTTTTGAGTATCAGTATAAATATGCTAAATTGCAGACTAAATTTACAAAAATGGATATTTTTATTCTAGAATTAATTAAATACTTCTCAGAATCAAAAGAATCAGATTGCCAGTCGATAGAGATATTTAAAGACTTTGTCAAAGATATAGATAAAGCCTCTGCAAAAAAAATAATTTTATTGATAAAACTTATTAATATTCTCTCTTTATTAATATTCTTCAAAAAATTTAGTACTTTAAAGTCTAAGCAAGGGGAAAAAATTTTGGTCTTTTTCAGTAAAGCTCCATTTTCAAAGCTACTAACTGGAATAACAGGCTTGCGCTCTTTATGTCTTATGGCTTTTTATTCTAATACTAAAAATTGGAGCCTCTTTAATTACCAAAAAGTTTATACGGGTGTTTCTTTCCGGCCACCACAAGAAACTATTGAGTACTTTCAACCG
>CAYQXT010000418.1:0-3307 GCA_964421365.1 uncultured Bacteroidaceae bacterium | reverse complement strand
GATAATTTTGTCAATAATTTCACGATAGGTTCCTGTCCCAGCATCTTGGGACTATTTATTTTACTCATATTTATATTTTGATATTTTTTATGGTAAGAAACTCAAAAATATTTAACCACTTATAACGTACAAAAAAAATAGATTCGTATAAAAATTATTACAAATTTAACTAAATAGTCCACAAGATAGCTTCGTTACAAACAAAAACACGGACGCTAATTTTATACAATATTTCGATAAATTTTGCCGAAGTTTGAATATGAAAATAATTTCAATTATTTATGGTCTAGACTATTATAAAACTTACAAATATCCGTCAAACCACATTTCTGACACTTCGGTTTTCGCGACATACAAACATAGCGGCCATGCAAAATCAACCAGTGGTGAGCAATAGGAATTAAGTCATCTGGAAAATATTTAACAAGCTGTTTTTCTGTTTCCAAAGGTGTTTTGGCATTGGTAGAAAGTCCGATACGAGCAGCTACTCGAAAAACATGCGTATCCACAGCCAAGGCCGGCTTATTAAAAACCACCGATGCAATAACATTAGCTGTTTTTCGTCCTACTCCCGGCATTTTTTGCATTTCGTTAATATCTTCAGGAATGATTCCCCTAAAATCATTCAATAGCATGCGAGCCATACCCACCAAATGTTTGGCTTTATTGTTGGGGTAAGAGCAGCTTCGTATGTACTCAAAAACTTCTTCGGGCTCAGCCTTTGCTAATTCCTGCGGATTAGGGAAACGTTCAAATAGGATAGAAGTAAGCACATTGACTCTCTTATCAGTGCATTGTGCGGATAAGATTACGGCTACCAAAAGTTCGTAAGGATTAGAATAGTGCAATTCTGTTTCTGCCACCGGACGCTCTTTTTTAAAATACTCAATTAAGCGTTCAAAACGTTCTTTTTTAGTCATTTTATATTTTTCAATAGTTCAGTAATTTTTGCCCGTCATTTTAACACACATTCGCCAATACTTGCACAATGATTGACTGTTTTTGAGATATAAATCGTAGTAAAAATACCTAATAGCTATTCATGGGTTCGGTCTAAAAACCGGTCGGACGAATAGATTTATTAAAACTGTAAAAATAGACAGCTCATTTACAATTGATTAATAAAGCCGTCCGACCGATTTAGATGCAAATTCACCTTTTTATACTGGACTCTTTCATATTTTATATAATTTTTATAATATTACAAAGATACAGAAAATTAGTATTCCATTTATGAAAACTTTTTTTAAAAGCTGAATTCAAGCTACAAATGCAACTTTATTACTGTTAATTAATATTCAAAATCCAGATTCCCATCTAAAACAAAGTAACTTCGGCCAAATTTTCCGACTGAAAAATTTTCCAAGCTTTTTCGGCCTGCAAATGTAGCATTTCCAAACCATTTTTTATCTGTGCTCGATGCTTTCTGCCTTCCTTTAAAAATACGGTTTCCTCAGGATTATAAATCAAGTCGTAAAGCAAATGCTCAGAACTTAAAAACTCGTAGGGTATATCCGGCTTTTTCTCTGTGTCAGGAAACTGTCCTACGGGTGATGTATTTATTATTAAGGTAAAATAAGTAAGTACATATTGATCTAATTCACTATATAACATCCCTTTAGCACGGTCACGTGAGATAAATAAATAGCTAATTTCCAGTTTATCTAAAACAAAAGCAACTGCTTTGGCTGCTCCTCCAGTCCCCAAAATCAATGCCTTGCGGTGATGTGCTTTCAAAAGTGGTTTTAAGGAATGATAAAATCCATAAACATCCGTATTAAAAGCATATAAAACAGGTCTTTCGGCTTCGTGCACTACACGAACGGTATTTACGGCATTTAACAGACTTATAGGTGCATACACAAAGTTTAAATACGGAATAATAGCTGTTTTATAGGGAATGGTAACATTAAATCCCATTAAATTTTTATTTCTAAGCAGATTTTTAATTTCAGAAATAGCTTGTAATTCAAAATTCCGGTATTCAGCCTGTATATCTTCACACCGAAATTTATCTCCAAAATAGTTAGAGGAAAAAGAATGCTTTAATGATTTACCTATCAGCCCATAAATATCCATTTTTATTTTTTTTCTGATTTTTGTGCCAGATATTCCACCAGAACAATGCTCAGAATACCAATTATCACATAAAAAACAGCCCAAGCTAGTTCTGTATTAAAAGCTTGTGGCAAATAACGTTCGTAGGCAGAAACCACTTTTTCTCCGTGTTTAATTAAGAAACTGCCATCGGTATTTTTCAGGTATTGTGTGTGTTTCCAAGGCCATAAAGTACTCAGCGAACCGAGGATAAAGCCGGTTAAAACGGCCAAAGTCTGGTCGTGATAGTTCTTAAAAATCCAGGATAAAAGATGCGAAAAAGCTAATAATCCTAAGCCGGCACCAATGGCCACGGGCAGTAAAATCGGAATATCGAGATGATTCACCGAATCTATCATAACAAGCTGATAATTACCAAGTAATATAAGAACAAATGAACCACTCAGACCGGGTAAAATCATAGAAATCATGGCAATAATACCACATAAAAGCAAATACCACCAAGCATCGTTTTGTGTAGCCGGATTAAAAAGTGTAATGCCCACAGCAAAGGCTGTTCCGAGCACAAAATAGAGTATAGATGAGAAATTAATTTTATTGACGGTGCGCCCAACGTAAAAAACCGAAGCCAAAATTAATCCGAAGAAATACGACCATAAATAAACAGGATAATACTCAAATAAATAACCAAAAAGCTTGGCAAATGTAATGATACTAAAAGCAATACCACCAAAAACAGCCAACAAAAAATAAAAATTGATATGCTCTGCTAATTCTTTAAATTTGCCAGCGAATAAAAGTTTTAATGCTTTGGCATCAAATGCTTTAATAGAATCTATCAATTCTTCAAAAATTCCGGTAATCAGGGCAATTGTGCCGCCCGAAACCCCCGGAATAACATTAGCAGCACCCATAGCCATGCCCTTAAAAAGTACAATCAAATATTTCATTTCAAATCAATTACAAATTATGAATTACGAATACAGTTAAACAGTGCCAAAATGTATATCTTTAGAATGTACAGCCCAATGCAGACCGACAGCTCGTAATCAAACGCAAAGATAAAAATTAATTTGAAAAATGGGATTTGAAATTTGACCTTATAACGTTTCCAAGTGCTTAAGGGCACGTTGGAAAGTCTGCCGGAAAAACTTTCCAAAGTGCCACAGGCCCTTAGAAACATTTAGACCATAAGGCCTCTGACAGATATTTGTATACTATATTTTTAGAATGAACTATTCTTTAGCGA
>CAYQXT010000417.1:0-3310 GCA_964421365.1 uncultured Bacteroidaceae bacterium | reverse complement strand
GCCTCTAAAGCTACAGGCTATCCTTTGGCTTTTGTGGCAGCAAAATTAGCCCTCGGCTATGGCTTGCACCAACTCAAAAACTCGGTTACCAAAACCACCACTGCTTTTTTTGAACCGGCTTTAGATTATGTTGTCTGCAAAATTCCACGCTGGGATTTGGGTAAATTTGAAGGTGTAAGCCACGAATTAGGCTCAGCTATGAAAAGTGTGGGCGAAATAATGGCTATTGGACGGAGTTTTGAAGAAGCCATTCAAAAAGGGCTGCGTATGATAGGGCAAGGAATGCACGGATTTATTGCCAATAAAGAATTGGAAGTCAAAGATATTGAAAAAAAACTTTCGCAGGCTACCGATAAGCGTGTTTTTATGATTGCCCACGCCTTTAAGCATAATTATACGGTAGAACAAATACATCAACTTACCGGCATTAACCCTTGGTTTTTAGAAAAGCTGCAAAACATCATCAAAATAGAAAACGATTTAAACAAAATAAACGATTTAGAACAACTGAATACCGAATTATTACTAAAAGCCAAAAAAGCCGGTTTCTCTGATTTTCAATTGGCACGTAGTATTTTAAAAAGTACGGATGATGCCATAGAAGCAGACTCTTTACTCGTCCGTAATTACCGAAAAGAGAAGGGAATATTACCAGTTGTAAAGCAAATAGATACCCTTGCGGCCGAATATCCGGCTGTCACAAACTATCTCTACCTCACCTATCATGGCATTAAGCATGATATTGAATTTTCGGATGATAAAAACTCGGTTGTAGTGCTCGGTTCGGGTGCTTATCGCATTGGCAGTAGTGTGGAATTCGACTGGGGAACGGTGAGTGCCTTAAAAGCCGTACAAAAACAAGGCCTGCGTTCCATAATGATAAATTATAACCCTGAAACAATTAGTACAGATTACGATAGCAGCGACCGACTTTATTTTGATGAACTGACTTTTGAGCGCGTAATGGATATTTACGAATTAGAGCTTCCCAAAGGCTTAATCGTTTCCATGGGCGGACAAATACCCAACAATCTGGCACTTAAACTACATACTCAAAAGGTTGCTATACTCGGTACTTCGCCCGTATCTATCGACCGTGCCGAAGACCGCGAGAAATTCTCGTCTATGCTCGATAAATTTGGCATAGACCAAGCTCGCTGGAAACAACTCACCAATATGCAGGCCATTTATGAGTTTATGAATGAAGTGGGATTTCCGCTATTAATCCGTCCCTCCTATGTGCTTTCGGGTGCTGCCATGAATGTGGTTTCCAACAAAACAGAACTGGAGTATTTTCTGAAATTGGCAACCAAGGTGTCCAAAAAACATCCCGTAGTTGTTTCCGAATTTTTACAGCAAGCTAAAGAAATAGAATTTGATGCCGTAGCCAATAAGGGCGAAATAATACTTTATGCCATTTCCGAACACATCGAATTTGCCGGTGTGCATTCGGGTGATGCCACTCTGGTTTTCCCACCCCAAAAAGTCTATTTTGAGACTATTCGCCGCATAAAAAAAATATCCTGCGGGATAGCCGAAGAATTAAATATTAGTGGCCCTTTTAATATTCAGTTCTTGGCCAAAGATAATGCTATAAAAGTGATAGAATGCAACTTACGTGCTTCACGAAGTTTTCCTTTTGTATCTAAAATACTCAAAGAAAATTTTGCTGAAAAAGCAAGCGAAATAATGTTGGGGATATCCGTAAAAAAAGTGCAAAAATCAATCTTTGAAATCGAACATATAGGCGTAAAGGCTTCGCAGTTTTCCTTCTCGCGCCTGACCAAAGCCGACCCTGTTCTTGGCGTAGATATGTCTTCTACCGGCGAAGTAGGCTGTATCGGAAACTCTTATTACGAAGCCGTTTTAAAAGCCATGCTTTCGGTAGGTTATAAAATCCCCAAAAAAGGAGTATTACTTTCTACAGGCGATTCACGTTCAAAAATAGAACTTTTAACTTCTTGCCTACTGATGGAAAAAAGAAATCTAAAACTCTATGCCACAAAAGGATCTGCTGATTTTCTACGACATAATGGCATAAATGTAGAAACGGTTCATTGGCCAGATGAAAAAAATCAAAAAAACTGTATCGACTATATGCGTAGTGCTAATATTGATCTAGTCGTTAATATCCCTAAAAATCTAAGTCATAACGAACTTTCTAATGACTACACCATTCGCCGTAAGGCTATAGACATGAATATCCCGCTGCTAACGAATGCACGATTGGCGAGCGCCTTTATTTATGCTTTCTGCAAGATAGATATTGCCGAACTGGAAATAAAAGCATGGGATGAATATTAAAATATAATTGATAATTAGTGGTTCAAATAAACCTGTCAAGTGCAAACAAGATTGGCAGGTTTTCTTTATTCTTTTTTTAAATAGTCAATTTATCATTCATTCTGAACAACAATATACGGCTTTTTCCCGGCAAAGACAATGGCGAGTTTGATAATTTTTTCAGGTTTTATTTTGTTTATTATCAGTTCTTTGTAATATTCTTTCGTTTCTATCTGATTTAATGCACTTTTTATTGTATGCTTTACTCTTGCTTTAAATTTGTCGTCTTTTTCGTTTGTTTTCTGTGCTTCTATGGTTTTTATTTCTATTACAATGCCGTTTTGTGCTCTATCATAAGGGATTAACAAAATATCATATCGTCCTTCGCCACCTTCTTGGTTAGATTTTATGATATAATTATCCGATAAAATGGCAAGCAAACCAAGTGTGTAAATATGATAAATTCGTTCGGGGGTAATTTCGGGAGCTTGTTGAGACTCACGGTCGTGTGTATCTGCTTTTCTTTCAGCCGTATCAAAATAGCTCAAACTATCTTGAATAACTTTTCTAAACCCTTTTTCGAATTGAACTAACCGGTTGTTTATTAAATCTTCAGCGGTTTCAATCAATAAATCACGTGTAATTTTCACTTCCCTACTTAACCATGTTTTTATAATATCGGTAAAAACTATTTTTATTTCATTATTGGGTATTCGTAGCTTATAATTGCCGTATTTGCTTTTTTCTACTTGAGTCAAGTATCCATTGTCTGTCAATAATGTCCAAATCAACTCGTTATTTATCTCAAAATCCTGAAAGACAAAGTTTTCCCGTAGCTCTTTATCAATAACTTTGCCTTCTATTAAATCATGAATGGTGTCTTTTACGCTTATTTCAATAATACGGCTTTTTATAAGCGAATAATCGCCCGAATTTACCCAATAGGGTTTAAAACCGGCTTTTTCTTTTGATATATAATTCACGATTGACCATGGATTGTAAATATTAGATCTATCGCCAAACTTAT
>CAYQXT010000416.1:0-3321 GCA_964421365.1 uncultured Bacteroidaceae bacterium | reverse complement strand
AATAACAAAGTCTTGGGGTAAATCGAAGCCTCGATAAGCAGACATAATTTCTTCTTGATGCCTTTTTACAACTTCAATATCTTCCTTGTCAACAAGAATATTTGTTACTTCTTTAACTTTGTCCAGTGTCCAATTTGCCCATTTAGCATTGTGCTTCCAATTGTCCCTAAGTTTTTGCTTATTTTTTTGCATATCTTTTATTTGCTGCTTCAATTCTTTGCGGGTTTCCTCGGGTAAATCAGGATTTTTTAATAGTTCCTGTATTTGTTCCACCCCATCACCTATCATTTTCTGGCCGTTTGTATTTAGTTTTTTAAAGTCGTCCATTCCTTTTTGACCTTGAATAATTGAAAATACTGCTCCAACTTTGGCGTTTAACATCACAAATTCGGCATAGGAACTGAGGCCGTTTCGTTTGATAATTCCCTCAAAACGTCTGTAAAAGTCCGTTGGAAAGTCCTTGGGATTATCCATTTTGTTTACACGCTGTAATAAAGAGGGAACGGAATCACGTAACTCTCTATAAGCTTTTAAATAGTTTGTTACGTTTTGGTCTGTTAATTTCACATTCGCTTTTTTTACCGGTTTGCAGGCTACAAAAATCAAAAATGCGGAAATTAGAATCAAAGATAGCTTTTTCATCCTTTATATTTTAAGATTAACCACATAGACCACTTTAAAATTAAAAACTAATAGTGAATATTGAAAAGTTTCTAAGTCATATTACTTTTTTAGTGTTTAATTTATAACTTTTAACTCATCACTTTTTACTTAAATAGCTCTACAAATAAATTTTTTAGCTTCTTTATACAGTTTAGCTTCCATAAATTCCTGCCAGGCTGATTTTAGTTCCTTGTTGTTCTCAATAATTGCGAAAAATTGCTCGAAAGGATTTTCGGAGTTTAAAACTTCAAGAAGTTCTTCAGAATTCTCCTGTTCGGCACAAAAATCATCCATCCACTCAAATTCATCTTCGCTATCTAGCTTATAAATCTTCGTGAAATTGTCACTATTTCGTTCGATTTTCTTAAGTTCACAAGCCTGAAAATCGCCATATTCGTATTGTCCGGCTAATTTTGACAGAACAACAATCCGGCTGTTTAGCTTATCGAAATAATACTGATGGTCTTTATCTCTAAAGGCTTGAATAATTTGTGGATAAAGTTTTTCTTTATTCATGTTTTTGGCTTTTTACCCAGACAATTGGGTGTGGGTTTCTTATATTTTTTTATATTTAGAAGATAAAAAATAAAGGCATAATCCATAGCATATTCCTTTAAGGACTGAAAACGACCGGAAGCTCCACCATGTCCTGTATCCATATTGGTATAGAGCAATACTAAATTAGTATTGGTTTTTAGATCGCGTAACTTAGCCACCCATTTGGCAGGTTCCCAGTATTGTACTTGCGAATCGTGCAAACCTGTTGTTACTAATATATTGGGATAATTTTGTGCTTTTACATTGTCGTAGGGTGAATAAGAAAGCATATAATTGTAATACAGACTGTCTTTTGGATTTCCCCATTCATCGAACTCGCCGGTGGTAAGTGGGATACTTTCGTCTAACATAGTTGTAAGCACATCAACAAAAGGAACTTCTGCAATAATTCCTTTATACAATTGAGCTGCCATATTGGTTACCGCTCCAACTAATAAGCCGCCTGCACTTCCACCCCATGCAAAGAGCTTCTGGTTTGATGTATATTTGTTGTCAATCAGGTGTTTAGAACAGGCGATAAAGTCTGTAAAAGTGTTCTTTTTGTGCAAAAGTTTTCCGTCTTCGTACCACTGCCTGCCCATTTCCTGTCCACCGCGTATGTGTGCTATGGCATAGATAAAACCTCTGTCTAAAAGGCTTAGTCGAAGGGTACTAAAATAGGGGTCTAAACTGTATCCATAAGAGCCATAGCCATAAATAACCGTAGGATTTTTACCCGAACTCAGGTCTGTTCCTTTGTGATAGACAATAGACATTGGAATCTTTGTCCCATCGTTGGCAGTTGCCCAGAGGCGTTTGGCTTCGTAGTTTTCTTTTTTGAATCCACCCAGCACCTCGGTTTGTTTCAGCAGTTTGCGTTCTTTTGTGTTCAAATTGTAGTCATAGGTTTCGGTGGGGGTGGTGAGCGAGGTATAGCCCAAACGCAGAATTTTTGAGTTGATGTTGTAATTGGCACCTATCCAAGCATCAAAAACTTCTTCGCTGAAATCAATGGAATAGCTTTTTTTGCTGTTTAGATTGTACACAAAAAGATTTTCTATACCTGCTTTTTTTTGTTTAATGACGAGATAATCGCCCAAAAGGTCAAAATCTTCAGTATAAATTGCGTCTTTATAGGGCATTACAGGCTTCCAGAATTTACTTTCGGTCTGTTTTTCGTCTGTGTAATAAATATTGAAATTCAGCGCATTAAGGTTTGTTCGTATATAGAATTTATTTTTATAATGTTCTATGTTGTATTCCAGGCCACGCTTTCGTGTTTGGAAAATGGAAAATTCACTTTCGGGCTCATCGGCTTTTATGTAGCGATATTCATCGGCCATTGTAGAGCTGCTGCCAATAATGATATAATCGCGATCTTTGCTGTCGAAAATGTAGGCATCAAAGGTTTCGTCATTTTCCTGATAGACAAGTTTGTCATTTTCAGGTTTATCGCCTAATTTATGGCGAAAAATTTTATAAGAACGTAGCGTTTCGAGGTCTTTTCGGGTATAGAATACGGTTTTATTATCTTTTGCCCAAACTGCTCCTCCAGTCGTGTTTTCGATACTATCCGGCAATTCCTTTCCGGTTTCGAGCGAGCGAAAGTGTATTTTGTACTGGCGGCGACTTAGTAAATCCAGACCATAAGCTAAAATTTTATTATCAGGGCTAACTTCGTAGTCGTTTAGCTCGCAATATTTTTGTCCTTCTGCTAATTTATTAACATCTAAAAAGATTTCTTCTGTGGATTCTAAATTGCCTTTTTTTCGGCAGTAAATAGGGTATTCCTTGCCTTTTTCGTAGCGTGAATAGTAAAAGTAGCCGTTTTTGAAAACCGGAACGCTTTTATCGTCTTTTTTAATTCGTGCTTTCATTTCCTCGAAAAGCTGCTTTTGAAGTTCTTCTGTTGGTTTCAAAATGCTGCTTGTGTAGTCATTTTCGGCTTTTAGGTAGTCGATTACTTTTGGATTTTCGCGTTCGTTGAGCCAGTAGTAGTTGTCTATTCTTGTTTTTTCGTTGCTTGTTAATTCTTTGGGTATTTTCTCGGCTTGTGGTGCTTTTATCATGCTCTTTTTGTTTTTATTTTGGCACGAAAATACGAATAAAATCAGGATTAGA
>CAYQXT010000415.1:0-3324 GCA_964421365.1 uncultured Bacteroidaceae bacterium | reverse complement strand
CCCTTGCGAAACGCTTAAACTTTTCAGACTAGCATCGCTGCTTACTGCGGCTGTTGAAATTTCAATATCATCAACATAAACATTATACAGATAATCCCCATAATAATGAAAAGCTAAATAAACATCCTGTCCGGCATAAGCGGATAAGTCAATTTGGGCTTGTTGCCAAACCGTGTCTAATGAAACAGATTTCCATATATAAGTAGTTATATCTTTTGATGTTGAAACACCCCATTGTAAAACTTCATTTTCATTATTAGACTTTGCATGCCAAAAAGAAAATTGAGCATTCGCAGGCATATGGAGTTGCGGCGAGAATAGATACTGGTTATAATCAGACGATTCTACGTAAGAAGTAAATTTTACAGAATAATTTCCTCCCGCAGAATGATTTGCATCTTTACTAACTGTAACATCATTAGAGTTGTTTGCAATTTTTGACCAACAGTCAGGGATTATTCCATTCTCAAAATCTTCTTTAAAGGGAAAGGAAGATACAATACCACAAGAAGTAGAAAAAGCAACATTGCTACCATAAGAAGTACCGGAAGAATTAATGGCATAAGCACGAACATTATAGGTTGTTGAGGCCATCAAACCAGAAATAGTCATAGAATAAGAGCCTGTCCCCGTATTCGTATCCTTAACTTTATTGTCAGTAGTAGTAGTAGGATTTGTAGAAGTTCCCCATACAATCCCCCTTTCAATAACACTACTTATTCCTTCGGCGGTAACATTTCCACCCAGTGTAGCTGAATTTTGGGTTATATTGCTCACCGGATTGGTATTTACCGCCGGCATATTAGTATTTCCACTTTCCATGGAGGTTTCCCACAGACCTCTACCATAAGTAGCCGCTCTAAGTTTACTGTTAGTAGGCGTGACATCATAATATATTTCCAGTTCGCCAATTCTCACATTTGGCAATCCGGTATTATACAACACCCAATCATTAGTTCCTTTTTTAAAGTAAACGCCCAATTCTGTGCCTGCATATAAATCTACTTCTCCAGTAACTTGCTTGTTTTGCACAATCGTATAAACCGGAAGGGCAGGTAAACCCGAAGAAATATTTGTCCAATTAGTTCCTCCATCTATTGATTGGTAAACGCCATCCGTATTATACCCGCTTAGTGCCACCCAAATTGTATTGGCATCTCCATCTTTTACTGTAATATATTTAATATAAGAAAAAGTTACCGGTAAACTATTTGTGATATTCGTCCATGAGTTGCCTGCATTTAAAGTTTTCCATATATGCGTATTATCGGCAGCATAAAGGGTAGAAGCATCAGAAGAAATAGCCAAAGAGCGCAAATTATCACTGGAAGCCATTGTTGATATCTTAGTCCAGCTATCACCTTCATTTGTTGTTTTCCATACATCGGCATAGCCGGCATAAAGAGTATTATGATTAATAGGGTCAATAATGTAAGGAGTAACCCACGCCCCTTTACCTGCACTCGCAGGTTCTATATCCTGAGTGTTATTCCAATGATCGACTGTTCGGGTTATTTGACCTCGTACATAACTTCCATACTGAATATTCACGTCCGTATAATCAATAATACATTCCATACCATCGCCGCCTTTGACATCGCTCCATTTACCACCGGAAAGTAACTTTGTTCCATTATCTTGCAGTCCATTGATAACTTCGTTAGCCACGGTCTGAGAATTTCCTAACTTGTAAATTTGACTAATAACAAGACCGTTAGTTTTATCCGTAAATACCGTTCCATTGTCATTGGAGAAATAAATTCCGCCATCATTTCCTTCAAACAAATCGCCATTGCTCCTATATTTATCGCAATGTTTATCAGCATGAATGGCTTGAACACTATCTCCTGACCAGTGTGAAATAATCGCCCAATTAGTTCCGCCATCCATAGAACGCCAAGTATTTACCCCTCCGACAATAATCATATCGGCTGTCGAAGGAGAGGCGGCAATTGTTAAATCGTAAAAACCTTGTCCTCCGGCATCGGTTCCTGCAGCCTCCCAACCCAAAAGGTTCTTAGTTGTTCCGGCAAGAACTTGTGTAAAAGCGGAACCACTATTTATTGACTTATAAACACCATAAAGCCCATCATCGCCTGCGGCTATTACAGCATATACCACAGAAGCATCTGCCGGAGTAACGGCAATCATTACCCGATATCCATTACTATCCGAGAATGAATTTATCCAATTTACACCACCATCGGTAGATACATAAATATTACCATCGCTAGTAGAACCATATAGCGTATTAAAATCGCCGGGTTTATACTCCATATCAATATAAACATTGGAAGTCAATTGGTTTGACCAAGTTGTACCTCCATTAGTGGTTTTATAAAGTCCGTCAGAAGTAGCGGCTAATAGTATATTGTTATCTTTAGGATCTAACAATAATTTGTAAATCATCTTTTTATCTGATAACGAAAATTGAAGTCCGGTGGTATTCCAGCTAACTCCACCATCGGTTGTCTTTAGAACGCCAATACTACGATTATCCCATGCATCCCTATCGCCCGTAGCTATATAAATTGTATTAGAGCTGGCATAATCCGAAGGAATAATAATATCAGAAACGCCAAGTACAGCATTTTTGTCAGTCAGACAGGACCAAGAACTTCCATTGTTGGTTGTAAGCCAAAGCCCTCCGGCCGGTGTACCTACCCAGTAGGTATTATTATCTGTGGGATGAAAAGCTACGGTGTTAATTCGACCAATCCCTGCACTTCCACCCGTACTACTATTTGTACCCAAATTAGTCCAACTTGCAGACAATGTTGATTTACGTTGTGGATGCATTTGTAGATACTCATCAAAAACCTCTTGTGCTGTTTGGGTTGGGAATTCTCCTGTCTGAGGATTAATTTGCCCTTCCATGTCCCACTCCCAGCGCTTAAACTGCTTCCAGCCTTCTGCTTTTTTCTTTACACCATTTTCAAAATAGTAAGCATTCACAACATCAAAAGGCTTCCAGTAAGCATTAAAGGCCTGTTGATAATCAAAAAAAGTTCGTCCGTTTAACTTTTGTTTAGTATCAGAAGTTTTAATTTGCGGCAATTTCCGCAACCATGGTTGAGCCTCTATGCCTAAATACAGAAGGCTAACAATAAAAAGTAAAATAAATTTTTTCATACAAATTATATTTTTTTAAGTATCAATATAGTGAAAAATAAATGAAAAAACAAGCTTATCCCTACAAACAAACATATCGTGGTTTCGTTTAAAGCAAAACCATCGATATGTTCAAGCCATAACTATGCAAAATTATCTTATCTTACAATAATTATGGGTTTAGAAATCCAGTTTCCGTTTACCTTCATTTTC
>CAYQXT010000414.1:0-3330 GCA_964421365.1 uncultured Bacteroidaceae bacterium | reverse complement strand
GCACTTCGGGGCGTTCTGCCATCAAATATTCCATTACCTCCGATTGGGGGGTAATAGGATAACCATAATAGGCATCTACTCCTGCCCGGATAAATCCTTCGGCAATGGCTTCGTTACCTTTCATTAATCTTAATTCTCCCATTACTTACGTAATTTTAAATTTTTATTTTTTTTTATTCGATTGGTACTTTTATCCGATAAACAGTTATTACTGTATCAGGACAAACGGTTGCACAATTTACACAACCTGTACATGCTTCCGGATTCTCCATATAGGCATAATGGTATCCTTTGCCGTTCACATCTCGGGCAAGGCGGATAACATCAGTAGGACATACATGAACGCAAAGATCGCAACCTTTGCATCGTTCTACATCTACCACAATTGCTCCTCTTACTTTTGCCATAATTTATTGTATTAAATCAATTCAACAATTTTAGTATAAGCCAAATATAGATAATTACTTTGGGTATTAAAGAAAATTGAACATTTTATTCAACAGGCCTCCTACTTATAAATTGAAAGCATTTTTTGCAATATTCAGAAAATTAGTAAGTTTTAGACGCTATTTTGCTTATAATTTGAAATTCATTCTCAGCAATTTAAATTCATTCTAAACAAAAAGAATGTTCGAAATTTTGATAAAAAAAAAACCTCATAACAAAAAAGTCCCGGCAGGGACGGTCTATTGTTAGCCCACTTGTAACATTGTTGAAAAACAAGATAAAACGTAAGTGGGCATTTTCAAATTTGGTATCTTTGATAAGAATGCAGCTTATGAATTACATCAATATTTACAAATTTTTAGAAGAACCGAAAAAATCATGGAAAAATGTCTTAAAAAAATCAAAAAAATGAATACAATTTTTTACTAATTCCGAGTTTTATCGGACAACAATGATTACAAATATTAAAAGTAGGAGAATAAAAAATGACAACAAAATATCTGTCAAGCAACTCCATTTTTTTGCGACAAACGGTATTTGTCCTGTCACTTTTTTTATATAGCTAAAGATTATAACTTTGGCTCATAAATTAATCATCAGTTTACAAAAATATTAAGCTCTGATAGGGCTATCAAATACTTTCAGAAGCTAAAATGCAATTTATGCTAATAAAAAAATTCTTTCTCTATCCGACTGTCAAAATCCGGCTACTCCAGCATATCATTTTCTGGGGGATTATTCTACTTCTCAAAGCCACAATTTATGGAAGTTTCTATGCTCTTGATCCAGAAACTGTAACAAATCCTTTCCGTTCAGCTCTTATGGATGTAGTTTTAACCTTGCCTCTTACTATAGTTATTACCTATTTCACCTGTTATTTTATTGTAGCTCAATATTTACTTAAAGGACACCTGATAAAAAGCCTTAACTACTTCTTTATCAGCGCTACGGGGATTACAATTCTCCTGCGAGTTTTCTTTTTCTATATAGTTAATCCTGCTTATAATGTGCAGACCATTGATAATAAGTTTATGGATATTTTACAGTTTGGAGGAATTTTTGTAGATTTATATCAAACTGTAATAGCCTTTTTACTTCTATATTTACTTCGTAAAAACATGAAAAACTTTTATGAAGAAAAAGATAAAAGGGAAAAAGCCCAGGTACAAAATCAACAATTAGCAGACAAACTAAACCAACTTCAAAAAACAGATTTTTCGCATATCCTTTTTAATAATTTGAACAATTTATATGCATTAACACTCGAGAAGTCACCCAAAGCAAGTAAATTTGTTCTGGCTCTTTCTACACTCATAAACTTTACCCTATTTGAACAATATAAAAAAAATATAAAATTAAAGGTCTTGACAGAAGCAATAAAGTCCTACCTCTATGTTGAGGAAACCCGATTTGGAGATAAATTTAGCGGAAAACTGGACATTCAATTAAACGAATCGGCCTATATTACTCCTAATCTTTTTTTTGAAGTAATTGATTTTGCCATGAAAGCGACTACAAAAAATAGCAAAAGACCGAGTATCACAATAAAAATAAATAATAAAGATAAAAAAATAATTTTAAAAATCTATTTTATCAGTTCAAAGCCCATCAACACAAGCCAAATAGATGATCTCAAACAAAAAATCAATTACCAACAAAAAAAAGATTCATTTGAATTGAATTTCAAGAATAATTCAAATGAATATGAATATATGTTAATAATTTCATCAAAAATAAATACCTTTATAACAAATTAAAAAAGTAGAATTAGCCTTTGGATAATAAATTAAAAAATGGAAGCAATCAGATGCCTCATTGTGGACGATGAACCTTTAGCCATAAAAATTATCGAAACCTACCTCCGAAAAATGACTAATATAACTATCGTTGGAAGCTGCGAGAGTGCAATCTCGGCATTAGAGCTTATGCAAGCAAAACCAATAGATTTACTCTTTCTAGATATTCAAATGCCGGAAATCAATGGTTTAGAACTTATCGAAACCCTATCCTTTAAACCCTATATAATTATCATTACAGCCTTTCGCGATTTTGCTGTTGATAGTTTTGAGCTGGCCGTAAATGATTATCTCTTAAAGCCTGTATCCTTTTCGCGATTTATGAAGTCTATGCAAAGAGCTATCAAAAATATCGAAATGATAAAGCAAAAAGAAAGGCAAGCTATTAAAGCTACGAATAAACCAGCTGAAATTTCTTATATAACTGTAAAAGAAAAATATAAATCCGTTAAAATAAAAGTAAATACTATTTTATATATCGAGAGTTTCAGAGAATATTCACACATACATACTGCAAATGAAGAAATTATTACCCGCCAGAATCTTTCCTATTTCGAAGAATTCTTAAAAGAGTCGCAATTTTTACGGATACATAAATCTTATTTGATAAATATCAATAAAGTTAAATCTTTTTCCCCTTCACAGATATTTATTGAAGAATTTAGCCTTCCCATAGGTAGAAGTTATAAAAAATTGGTGCAGGAAAAATTAATAAAATAGAGGACTGCCAAATCAACAATAAAAAAAGAGAGCCGCTTCGCGAAACCCTCTTTTTTGATATGCTATAAAAAAAGCCCTCAAAAGAGCACTCTTTTTTATTTCTATTCTTCTGAATTAGATGTATCCTCGTTTTTTTCTTCTGTCTGATTTTTTTCAGAAACTTTTTCCTGAACTTTATTTTCAACATTCTCTGTAGCTATCTCGCTTGTCTTTTTAGATCTTCCCCTACGTGAACGGCGTTTTTTCTCAGACTTATCAGCTTTATCTTTTAACATATTTTCATTAAAATCAACCAATTCAATAAAGCACATATCAGCTGCATCCCCAAAACGATGCCCCGTTTTCAGAATACGAGTGTATCCCCCTG
>CAYQXT010000413.1:0-3367 GCA_964421365.1 uncultured Bacteroidaceae bacterium | reverse complement strand
TGCCGAATACGACGCGCCCATAATTGATAATACGGACGATATCCCAAAGGCCGAAGAAAATCGGAAAATCCTAAAAAAAATTTATTCTGTAATAAAAAATACCGATTTGTATATCAAATTTTTGTTTATTACCGGGGTATCCAAATTTAGCCATGTGTCTATTTTTTCTGATTTGAATAATTTGGTGGATATTACTATTTATCCTACTCATTCTCAAATTGTGGGTTGGACTAGAGAAGAACTGGAACAATATTTTCCTGACTATATAAACGAGGCGGCAGAAAAATACAAAAATATATTCCCGGATATAATGGCTGAAATAAAAAAGTGGTATAATGGTTATTCATGGGATGGCACTACACGTGTTCTATAATCCGGTCTCTGTCATGAACTTTTTCTCTAACCAACTATTCAATGATTATTGGTTTTCCACCGATACGCCTACTATGCTAATGGATATTATCTGTACCAGGCAACTTCCCCCTTTTGATATTGAAGATGCTTATATTTCGCAAGATATACTCGAAAAATATGACTTTAAAAATATAAATTTAAACTTTCTATTGTTTCAAACCGGTTATCTAACCATAAAAGAATATGATATTATTTATGGTGAGATAAAATTAAGCTATCCGAATATGGACGTGGCCAAGTCGTTTTCTATTCATATTTTGTTGGAGCTAACTTTCTGATGATTAGACCAAACAGATGGTTTGTTGAATAAAATTCGGCGCAATTTTATTCAGAATGAGATGGATAAATTCATCGTCAATACAAACAAATTACTTCGCGAAATTCCCTATTCTATTGTCGAAGACAAGGAAAATTATTTTCATTCTTTGTTTTTCTTGATTATGCGAATGCTTGGTTTTAGTATAGAGGTCGAAATTCTTATCATTGATGGGCGCATAGATGCCGTAGTGAAAACCAAAGAGAATATTTATGTCGTAGAATTTAAAATCAACCAGATAGCCGACAAAGCCATTCAGCACAGATTAAGAATAAAAGATATGCGGAGAAATACAGCGGTGATAAACGACCAATTACTTTACTTGGAATAAACTTTGATACCGACAAGAAAAAAATTGAAGATTATAAATTAATATAAACGCTTGATAATCCTCTATTAGAGGACAATCAAGCGTCTATTTATCTGAAACAAACTGCATCCGAAATTAATAATTCATAATAATTAAATATCTATATTTGCATAAGTTGCATTTTTCTCTATAAACTCTCTACGTGGAGGTACTTCTTCACCCATTAGCATAGAAAAAGTACGGTCGGTTTCAGCGGCATTTTCAATAGTTACTTGGCGTAGGGTTCTTGTTTCCTGCGACATGGTCGTGTCGGCTAATTGTTCAGCATTCATCTCACCCAAACCTTTGTAGCGCTGAATATGAACACTTTCCGGTTTGCCCTTGCCTAATTCTGCTACAAATTGCATTCGTTCTTCTTCAGTCCAGCAGTAACGTTGTTCTTTTCCTCTTTTAATCTGATAAAGAGGTGGTGTGGCAATATACAAATAGCCTCTTTCTATCAACTCTTTCATATAACGGAAGAAAAGAGTCATGATTAAAGTATCAATGTGGCTTCCATCTACATCGGCATCGGTCATGATGATAATTTTATGATACCGAATTTTTTGGAGATTGGCCGCTTTGCTATCTTCTTCTGTTCCTATCGTTACACCAAGTGCTTTGAATATATTTTTGATTTCCTCGCTCTCAAAAATCTTATGTTGCATGGCTTTTTCCACGTTCAAGATTTTCCCCCGCAAAGGTAAAATAGCTTGATATCGCCTATCACGTCCTTGTTTAGCAGTTCCTCCAGCCGAATCTCCCTCGACTAAAAATACCTCGCATTTAGCAGGGTCTCTTTCTGAGCAATCGGCTAATTTACCAGGTAAACCAGCTCCGCTCATTATCGACTTCCGCTGTATCATTTCGCGTGCCTTACGGGCTGCATGACGTGCTTGTGCCGCCATGATTACTTTCTGAACAATGATTCTGGCCTCCTTTGGGTGTTCCTCAAGATAGTTTTTAAGCATCTCACTTACTGCCTGATCCACAGGTAATGCAATTTCTCCATTCCCCAATTTTGTTTTAGTTTGACCTTCAAACTGAGGCTCTTGCACTTTTACAGACAATACTGCTGTTAAGCCTTCACGAAAGTCATCGCCATTTATATCAAACTTCACCTTAGAGAGCAATCCTGATTCCTCAGCAAAATTTTTCAGGGTACGTGTTAATCCTCGGCGAAAACCAGTTAAGTGCGTTCCTCCCTCATGCGTGTTTATATTATTTACATAAGCATGAACATTTTCTGTAAAAGAAGTATTATAATGTATGGCAACTTCTACTGGAACTCCATTTTTTACTGTATCAGTATATATTACCTCACCAAGTAAAGGTTCACGAGTATTATCAAGGTACTTTACAAATTCTTTCAGGCCTTCTTCAGAGAAAAATGTTTCTACTTTATCATTTCCCTTATCGTCTTGTTCACGTTTATCGGTTAAATGTAGCCGAACGCCTTTATTCAAAAAGGCTAATTCGCGCAAACGGGTAGCTAGAATGTCAAATTCATAGGTAGTCGTAGTAAAAATAGAATCATCCGGTAAAAAAGTGATTACCGTTCCGGTTGAATCCGATTCTCCAACCACACTAATATCACTCAGAGGATTACCTTTTGAGTATTCCTGATGATAAATTTTACCATTGCGATGTACCTCGGCTACTAGTTTATTGGAAAGTGCATTTACACAGGAAACACCAACACCGTGCAGACCTCCAGAAACTTTGTACGAATTTTTATTGAATTTACCTCCGGCGTGTAGAACTGTCATAACGACTTCAAGTGCCGAACGTCCTTCCTTTTCATGCATATCAATAGGAATTCCCCTTCCGTTATCTTTAACGGTAATAGAACCATCCTTGTTTATCCAAACATCGATTTTAGAGCAATATCCCGCAAGTGCTTCATCAATGGAATTATCAACAACTTCATACACCAAATGATGCAATCCTCTTTCGCCAACATCTCCAATATACATTGCCGGACGCATTCTTACAGCCTCTAGGCCTTCTAAGACTTGTATGCTATCGGCCAAATAATCTTGTTGTACTGTTTTACTTTCTTGTTCACTCATTTTCTTTCTGTTTAGAGCACTTTTTATAGACAAGAAATCCTGTGTGGCGTAAGGCCACTTAAAAATCATATATTTAACTGTGATTTAAGCGGTGGATTTCTTAGTCGAAATACTTATTGTCACGTGCTATAAAATAACACCCAAAATTATAAAAATTAATGGATTATAAAAATTTTTTTTAGCTTTTTTAATAAAATACAACTATTGAGTTTCAGT
>CAYQXT010000412.1:0-3370 GCA_964421365.1 uncultured Bacteroidaceae bacterium | reverse complement strand
GGTTAATAATAACACCTCATAAGGGTATTGACAACTTTTTTGGAGTAACCACAAATGGCACGCATCACTGACGAACAACTGACAAAGCTTAAAAACGACATCTCACTGTAGCCGGCCAAATTGCCATCGTATTTTTTCTCAAATTAGCGGTCATAATATTTAAGGTTTTCAGGGCCGTTTTACCACTTTGTCATCGCCCTATTTTTTAGTTTGCCGAATTAAAATCGGACGTTGAGCCAAAGGGCGTCATAATAATTCCCACACTACTGTCGTTTTTTTCGCCATCAAAAAGCCAAAACCATTAAGTTATGAGGGGCTAGCCCCTTGCGGCTATGATTTTGGCTTATTGGATAGGGGTTAATACTCTTTAGGCTTATGATACCTGCTGTTTAATCAACTCCTCATGACTTCGCCAGTGGGGTTGAACCAAAACGGCGTTAACGTGTGTGATGGTTACGCTCTTTTGTGTTTCTCTAGCGGCTTCAATTAAACTGCTATAACACAAGTTTCGGCAGAGTCTTAAATTGCCTTGAACATTTCTTATGATCAGCTCCATCGCGCCTTCACTAAAGGTGTTCACCCCCATTCTGACCGCCTCTAATTCTCGCACAATATAGCGCTGTATATCGTCATCATTCAGTGGTTTGATGTGGGCCGAATAAGTAATTCGACTTTTAATATCCTGGTTCACATTGAGTGATAAATAATGTAATAAGTCGCGCTGTCCAAACAGTACTAAATTATGTTTTTTGGGGAAGCGCTCGAACAACAGTCGCAGCTTTCTCAATACCTGCATATCAAGCAGGTGAGCCTCATCAATCAGTATATAAAGGGTTTTACGCTGTTTGATATGATGATAGGCGCAAGCAATGAGCTCTTTCTCAAGTGATTTTTCAGGCACCTCAATTTTAAAAGAGTCGGCCAGTTGGACTAAAATCTGTAGGTAAGTATGCATTGTTCTGGCACAAGAAACAACTGTTATATCGCGCTCTTTATCGAATGCTTCGAGGTGTTCTTTAAGCACACTTTTGCCAACACCTGGCTCGCCGATGATGACGGAAAAGCCGCCTTGTTGCGAATGGATTTTAATGATTTGAGCGCTGTGTTTTTGTTGTGGTAGCAAGGGTAAGTTGGTTCGATTAAAAGGTTCTTTTGTGGTCGCATGAATGGACTTTATCATGGTGTTTCTCTTAGACTGGATTTTCTGACATTTGCGTTGTAGATAAGGTTAAGCGGGTACGCTTCGCCCATACGTTTGTCGTTGAAATACACGATGAATTGTTTTTTGTTGTTGCGATCATAACGCACCTGAATAGATTTATCTCGCAGATCAACAGGGCATTCCCATTTTTGTGAGTTGATACAGAAGAGGTTGGTTTTTGAGACTTTGCGGGTTACTTCGACCATAAAAACCTCTTCAGTAAATTCATCATCAGTTAGGAAGTGAATGCGGCTATGGTCGAGCACGAAGCGATCAAGTGGTTTCATTTGGATGGCGCTGTGATGCTGATTGTTGTAATCATTTTCAATCCATTGGTGGGTTTTGTCATTGAGATCCTCCAGTGATTTAAACTCAATGTGCTGAACTAAAAAACGATCTCTAAAGCCTCGAAAGAAACGTTCAATCTTACCTTTAGCAGCACCGTCTCTAACCGGTGCATGGGAAAGTAAGATATCAAGTCTGATGCACGCTTGCAGTATTTCTTTGGATTTGTAATTGGAGCCGTTATCAAAATATAACCGGTCGGGTTTGCCACGTTTAAATAGGGCGGTTCGAAAGGCATCCACCATATTTTTGGTATTGTCGTTGTAGAAAAACTCACCATGGGTGATCAGACGGCTGGCATCATCTATAAAGGCAATCAAAAAAGTTTTTTTCCACTTGCCATCAGATTGTTTAATTGAGGGGCCATACATCGTATCGGCTTGCCAAAGTTCATTAGCAAATTGCATACAAAATGAATGACGAAGTTTTTTTGTTTGTTCAAAATCGAGTAAATCATTCTGCCTAACCATGCGATAAAAAGAGGTTTGTGATAGTTGGCTGCGCTGAAAATAGTTTTTTTGTAATAACTGTCGGTAAATCGTCATTTTAGGAATGATGCCCACTTTGTTTTTACTTAAAGTGGGAATGATGTCATTGATGGCTTCTGCCAGTTCATTGACCTGGACTTTACGGTAGCTGTTTTTATCACTGCGTGTTTTGTTATCTAGTGTTGTGATCCCACGTTTTTTAAATCGATAGAGCCAAGTACTGATGGTTCGCCAGGTGAATTGATATTCACAGCCAGTTTGCTGATCCCTAAAGGTTCGCATAGCCACACTTTTTATTCGTGCTTGAATACTGCTGCCGGGAGCATAGTCAATTGCGCTGAGCACCTGAAGGCGTAATTGGATTGATGGTTTTTTTGGATGGTTAATATTCATTGTAGTCTCCTATGATAAGAATCCTTCGGAGTGTAAAACATGCTACTGGTATTTTAATTGCCTTAAACTGTTGCGGTATAAAATGATGTAATGGTTAGTTGACTGGCCTCATGTTTATTGACGTTAAATCGGCAATCAACAGTAGTTTGTCACAGTGATTAATGGTTAAACAAAGGTCTTTTGAGTCGTTATTTGATATGACAGACACAGTGCTCCTGTCAATTTTGAATTCAATGCTTTGAATGTTGGCAGCAGCAGTTTTAATTGATGACTCTTACCCGTATAGCTATTAAGGATGGTAGGTTTAGCATTTATAAAAGTGCGATACTCTGCTAGTTTCAACATCAATCGACTGAGCCAACGCCAGCCATTTCGGCTGTCGGCTTGAGCTGTGGCTTTACAATAAGCATCAGTCAACATCATGCCAGCGAGTAATGAACTGATGAAAATAAACAATTGCGCTGTGCCATAACGGAAGCTGGGAATAACCTCAGCCAGATACAACTGAAAGGTGCGACCACAACCGGTGCGACCATAGCGGTTAGAACAAAAAATACGTTTACCCACTTTTTCTTTTACATCAATGGACAGTTGCTTATAAATAATTCCATGGGAGACAAACTGGTCGCACTTTAAACAATGGGAACATTCCAATTGATTTTGATGATACTCAAGGCGATGAGTGAACTGGTTAATTGAATCATAGTTGTCATAAAATTTTCGCATGGTGCGCATTAAACAAAAATCAATCAACCGGGTTCAAGGAAAATTTAGAATTTTTCCAGAAAAATTTGTTTTACCAAATAAGCATGATAAGGAACTGATGAAGTGGCAACGGGAATTTGGCTGAAAAACAGCCTGGCTTACGACTGATAAGTGGGAATTAACACCTGCATATCAAGCAGGTGAGCCTCATCAATCAGTATATAAAGGGTTTTACGCT
>CAYQXT010000411.1:0-3386 GCA_964421365.1 uncultured Bacteroidaceae bacterium | reverse complement strand
GCATAAAATCCCTATATGCCGCTTTTGATGTTTTTCCTTCGGCTAAAGGGGCAGCTACGCATATTTCGCATTTTGCCAAAGCGCTATTTGATACAATACCAAATGGAGCATTATTTTGCCTTGCTGATGATAATTTACCTTTGTATCAAAAAGAAGGGGCAATTCAGATTTTTCGTTTACGTAGCGAAGAGCCTAATTTCTTGAAACGAGCTATGGAATACAGTCGGTTTATCGCCAAACAGATTAAGGCCGTAGAAAAATTAGAAATTGTACATTTCAGGGATATTTGGAGCGGTATGCCAGCACTGAAGCCCGACAGAAGACATAAAACTATTTTTGAAGTGAATGCACTCACAAGCATAGAACTTCCCTATCGCTATCGGTATATTTCGCAAAAAACAATGCGGAAAATAATTCGTATGGAAGACTATTGTTTGCAGGAGAGCGATGTAATTGTTGTTCCATCGGCAGTAATAAAAAAGTATCTGATAAAACGGAGAGTTTCGGCCGAGAAAATCAAAATAATAAGTAATGGTGCAGAACTAATTCAGCCACAAAATAATTCTACTAATTATCCCGAAAATTATATTATATATATAGGTGCTTTACAGGCATGGCAAGGAGTTGATATTCTGTTAAAAGCATTTGCCCTATTGCGCGATTATGAAGACCTGAAATTGGTCATTCTTTCATCAGTGAAAAGGCAGCGAGCCAAGGCTTATGACAAATTAACCCGGAAACTGGAAACAGAGCAAAATATTATCTGGAAATATCGGCTTAACCGTGAGGAAGTTTATGACTATTTGCAGCATGCCAAGCTAAGCATTGCACCACTAAAAGCCACCAATCGAAACATAGAACAAGGATGCAGCCCATTAAAAATTTTTGAAAGTATGGCCTGCCGTGTTCCGATTGTCGCCTCAAATATTCCGGCAGTCCGCGAAATTCTTCATAACCGGCAAACGGCGAAACTCGTTGCCCCCGACCGTCCCGAAGAATTAGCCCGCAGTATTAGGCTATTGCTCGATTATCCTGATTTTGCACACAAACTAAGCGACAATGCTTATAATAAACTAATGAATAATTATTTATGGAATAGTAAAATAAAGGAACTACAAGCTATTTATAGTCAAATATTAAGTACTAAAAAAATTAAAATAGAGAAATAATGGCCAGATGTCAAGCTAAAAGAGGATTTTTTATGGTTCGCACTTGCGATGCCTTTGCAAAAATTAATTGTGCAGAATGTGGCATAGCCATATGTGCCAACCACAGCATTCAGCATGGCGAAAAAATTTTGTGCCCCGAATGTGCTCAGAAATTGAAAGAAACCGAAATGCGGAATCACGAAGAACAAAAATCACACCGAAAAATAAGAAGTAAAAAGGACAACGACATCATGACCGATGCCCTCTGGTTTTATAATCTACGCAATCTCGTGTATATGGACTATGAGTTTGAAGCTTTTGATGATGATGACTACGGTTTTTTTGGCCAGGATAATCTTTTGGATTACAGCGATGAAGACCAAACCGGAGATAGCTCATTTTTCGATAGCTAAAAGGCAATGATAAATTCTGTCTGTCGCTAAATAAAAAAATTTGTCCTCAAGATATAATAAGGTATTCCGCATTGAAAATTATTACTTTGTTTTTACCCGTCTGACCACTTAAAGCAATCGGACGGATACGATACTACAACAAAAGTTCTAAAAACAAATTAGGACAGTGTACCCACCAAATAGGTATTTTATACATACCAAAAAACAGCTATAAAATGTAGAACACTTCCACCAAGTACAAAAAGGTGAAAAATAGGATGCGAGTAAGGTAACTTTTTCCAAACATAAAAAATTACACCCAAAATATAGCTGGCTCCACCAGAAAACAAAAACCACAAACCAACTCCTTGTACATGCTCCAGCAAGGGTTTTATGGCAATAACAATAATTAAGCCCATTAAAATATAGACCACAGCCGAGGCATTTCGATATTTTGCCGAGTAAAAGAATATTTTATAAATAATTCCGGCGATTGCCAGCCCCCAGATAACTCCGAAAATAGCCCAGCCCCATGCACCCCGTAAAGAAACAAGCATAAAAGGAGTGTAAGTTCCGGCTATCAACACATAAATAGCCGAATGGTCGAATTTGTTAAGTTTGGCTTTCTTACGAAGATTTTTAGCACCATGGAACAGCGTGGAAGCTAGATAGAGAACAACCAAGGAAACTCCATAAACACTAAAACTCACAATTCGCCAAACATCGCCCTTCAAGCTGGCAAAAACAACAAGCAAAACCAAGGCGGCTACACTTAAGGCCAATCCAAGTCCATGTGTAATTACATTAGCTATTTCTTCTCTAAAGATTAACTTTTTATTTTTCATGTATTTTATTGTTTGTAATTACCAAATTCTGTTTGTAAAAAACAAAATTAACTATAAATAACGAAAAGATAAACCAGATATTCTATTTTTTAATTATACTTGTAAACATATAATCAGTAAAAAATATAACCATGCATTTCGACAAAAAAGCACAAGATTGGGATAGTGATCCCACAAAAACAATTCGGGCAATAGCCTTTGCCAAAGAAATAAAGTCCTTTATTCCGACCACAGAAAGAAAAGAAGCACTGGAATTTGGCTGTGGAACAGGCCTGTTGAGCTTTCAGCTAAAAGATTTTTTCCAAACAATTACACTGGCCGACCATTCAGAAGGAATGATAAAAGTATTAGAAAAAAAGATAAAAGCTCAGGAAATAAACAATTTTAAGCCTCTTCTGATTAGTAATTACGAAGAAGAACTCCCCGAAAATCATTTCGATGTAATCTATACCCTTATGACACTACACCACATACAAAATATAGAGACAATTTTAAAGGTATTTAATCAAACCTTAAAAACCAAGGGCTATTTATGTATCGCTGATTTAGTAAGCGAAGATGGAAGTTTCCATTCCCAATTTCCGGATTTTGACGGTCATCAAGGCTTTGACAAAGAGGAACTAAGTTCACTGTTGGCTAAAAATGGCTTCGATGTTGGATTTTATAAAATTACCTACACCATAGAAAGAAAGACCGAAGATAAAATCAAAAAGTATCCCTTATTTTTGCTGATTGCTAGAAAAAAATCTGATTAAGTCTTTTTTATTGAAAGTTCATCAATTGAGATTCAGGATTCTGGAATTGTAGAACGGCATTAGTAATTTGAATCAGTATTATATTATATTATAATACGATTTTTTTAATATCATTGATAAATTATACAAATGAGAGTAAAACACATTCTAAAAAAAATTTTTGATTTTATTTTTGATTTACTATTCAAAAACACTAGCGTCCGAAAGTTTTTCAAAAATAGCATAATATCTCATATATTGTAGTGT
>CAYQXT010000410.1:0-3391 GCA_964421365.1 uncultured Bacteroidaceae bacterium | reverse complement strand
GAGCGTGCCGAAGTGTCCTCCGAATATTCCAAATATCCTCCCAATTGCAATATTTTCATTGCACTGTAAATGGTGTAAATAGGAAGTTTAAATTGAGCTGCAAATTGTGCAATTGAGAAGTCATAAGCTCGCATTTTACCGGTACCAATAGGAAGCTGAAAAAAATTACATAATGAATTATATATATTTTTAATGTCGTCAATAGGGGGGAAATTTTGAACCACTCGTTTTTTTAAATTAAAAATATCCGAAGGCTGAACCAATAAAACAGCTATGGCTCGCTTACCATCTCTTCCCCCCCTACCGGCTTCCTGAAAATAAGCTTCCAACGAATCGGGGAAATCTATATGAACCACAAAACGTACATCCGATTTATCTATTCCCATACCAAAAGCATTGGTAGAGACAATAATTCGATTTTTCCCCTCTTTCCATTCTCTCTGTTTCCTGTCTTTTTCTTCAGACGAAATTCCAGCGTGATAAAAATCTGCCGATACTCCATTTTTTAACAGAAACTGAGCAATTTCCTTTGTTTTTTTCCGAACCCGGGCATATACAATTCCAGTTCCTTTCACCGAGCCTGCAATTTTCAAGAGTAAGGCAAGTTTATCTTCTGTATAGCGCACAATATAACTTAAATTAGAGCGCTCAAAACTTTTTCGGAATACATTTTTTTCTTTAAAATCCAGTTTATCCTGAATATCGTCTACCACCTGAGGCGTTGCGGTTGCCGTTAAAGCTAAAATCGGAATATTGGGTAGTTGTTTTCGTAATTCAGTGATTTTTAGATAGGCTGGACGAAAATCATAGCCCCATTGGGAAATACAATGTGCTTCGTCCACCGCGATTAAATTGATAGACATTTTTTCTAAGCGTTTTTTAAACATCTCTGTGTTCAAGCGCTCGGGCGATAAATACAAAAATTTATAATCACCATATATACAGTTATCTAAAGTAATATCAATCTGTTGCTTCGACATACCGCTATAAATAGCTACCGCCTTAATTTTTTGTTTTTTTAAATTATCCACCTGGTCTTTCATCAAGGCAATTAAAGGAGTAAGCACAAGACAAAGCCCATCCGTAGCCAAGGCTGCCACCTGAAAGATAATTGATTTTCCTCCTCCGGTAGGAAGCAGGCCGAGAGTATCTTTACGCTCCTTTACCACCGAGCGGATAATATCCTCTTGCAATGGCCGGAATTTATCGTAGCCCCAGAATTCCTTCAATATTTTTTCAAAACGATTCATCCGCAATTGTCTTCTTTCTGCTAAATTAAAAACTTAATTCAAACTATCCTAAATATCAGAAAAGTTTATCGGTTTCATTTAAGAAAATAGATTTATTATAGACTAAGAATTATTAAGATTTAAGAATACTTTGTTTGAAAATCCATAAAAAATTATAAATTTGCAATAGTGTATTTCTATATAAATAATCATTTATAATTTTATATTCATGAAAAAACTAGGAATTTTTTATGCTCCTGCTAAAGGCAGTACAGAAAAAGTGGCAAAAATTCTTGCCGAAAAATTAGGTGATAAGGCAGAACTTCATTTAATCGAACATTCTACCGATACCTCTGTTTTAGATGCTTTCGATAATATAATTTTTGGAATTTCTACTGTTGGTCGCGCTCATTGGGACTCACATTATGGCAAAATTGGCTGGGATTATTTTTTACCCAAATTAGAAAACTATAATTTTGCAAATAAAACGATAGCCATAGTTGGTCTGGGTAACCATATTATGTATAAAGATAATTTTCTGGATGCATTAGGACATTTAGCTCCTTTCATCACAAAAAATAAGGGTAAATTAATTGGAGAAGTAGAAATAAGCAAATTTGAAGATTACAAAGATATTGATTCTATTGGTGTGATTGACGGAAAATTCCCCGGCTTACCCATTGACGAAGATAATTCGAGTGAGCTAACCCAAGAGCGTCTTACAAATTGGGTAGAGGAAATTAAAAGTCAATTTTCTTAATGTATAAAAAAGACGCTTACTAGGTCTGACAACATTGTAAAGTCACCCATACAACTCAGACAGAACAACTCTGACAGGGTTTAAATCTCTGTCAGAGTTTAAGTTAAGTAGGCAAAATTAGTTCGTCATACTCTCTAATAAATAATTTCAATAAATCATTATTCACGTCAAGTTCAACATTTTCTATTCGATTAACAGGCAAAACTTTAGGTGAAGTTCCCGTTAAAAAAGCAGCTTGGTACTTATTTGCAGCCTGATAGGATATCTCCTTTTGAATTATTTCAATCTGATTCTTTTTAGCTAAAAAAAAAATCTTTTTTCGGGTAATACCGGGTAAAACATTTTTCTCTGGTGAGGTAAATAATTTATTATCTTTAATAAAAAAAAAATTAGAACGGCTTCCTTCTGTAATATGTCCATGGCTGTTCACTAAAATAGCTTCAAAAAGATTATTCTCAAGAATAAATTGCTCCACTGCTTTACGCCATGACAACTTAATCATTTTAATATTCGGGTCTTCGCGCCCTTTAAAATAAAAACCCGTTTCTACGCCCGTATAGTACAATTTTTCTGCCGGATAAACAGATTTTAAGAAATAGGCCAGAAACTCAATATTAGGTTCACCTAGAATAAATAATATTTTGATATTAATGTCGTCAAAATGCTCTTTATCAATCAGTAAAGCTATTTTTTTAGCTAAAAAATTCTTATTAAAAGGCAAATTAATACTTTTTAAGCGAAAAGACAAACGCAAACGCCGAAAATGTTCGTCTAAAAATAAAGGCTTGCCATTGATTATACGAATTACTTCGTAAATAACTTCTTTACTAGCTATTAAATCTCTTGGAATATCCGAAACAGGTAAAAATTCACTATTCCTAATAAAACTTTTACCCCGAATTTCTTTTGTCCATTTACTCACTATCTCTTATTTTTACTAACAAAGACTTTTTTTACTAACAAAGAAAGTCTTAAACTCAACTGCTATCAATATAGCGAAAAGAATTTTGTTATTTCATTTTCAATCAAAATATCACAAAAATATGCACAACCAACATGATACCGATTCGGTATTAATCCTGTTTTATACCTCAAATTAAATGGAAATTAATTAGATTTGCAAAAACAAATTACTATGCACGCACAGGATTTTAAAATACATAGCTTAAATGGATATATAGAAACACTTTATCTGGCTGTGTATCCAGACAAAATATTGCTTCTTGATGGAGGCTCACGAGCCGATGTAAAACTAATTGAAAATTTCATTATTAAATACTTAACACGCCCTATCTCCGACTTAAAACTTATAATCTCTACGCACATGCACCCCGACCATGCCGGAGCAGCACCCATTTTACGGAAAAAATACGGCATTCCTATTGCTGCACATTTTGAGAAT
>CAYQXT010000409.1:0-3401 GCA_964421365.1 uncultured Bacteroidaceae bacterium | reverse complement strand
CCTCTTTCCCGTGGATGACTGTTTTAGAAAACGTGGCTCTTGGCTTGAAATTTAAGGGTATCGCAAAAGAGGAACGCGAAGCCAAAGCTATGGAAATGATTAAGGTGGTTGGTTTAGAAGGACATGAATATAAATATGCGCAATATCCAAAACTCTCGGGTGGACAATTACAACGTGTGGCCATAGCTCGCAGCCTGCTGGTTAATAATCGAATTTTGCTTATGGATGAACCTTTTGGTGCATTAGACACCCGTACCCGCTTGCACATGCAGGATTTTCTGATAGATGTTTGGGAAGAAGTTCGGCCTACCATTATTCTGGTAACCCACGATATTTCCGAAGCGGTTTATCTTGGCGATGATATTTATGTTATGTCATCTGCTCCAAGTAATATCATCGAGCATATTGATGTTAATTTGCCTTTTCATAGAGGCAGGGAAATAAAACGCGATAAAAATTTTGTGGATTTAGTTTATGATATTGAGGATAAAATGATGGCTATTTCGTCTTAGAAATAACCTATTAAACCTTACCGAAGTTTGAATTATACCGCGTTTGGTATCGCATTTTGTATGCTTTATTTTGCTCAACGTAGAACGTCAATGAATTAGCAAGAAGCATTTACAGATTTCAGAAGCGACTTAGCATAATAAATATCTTATTATTTGAAAATCAAAAACAGACAACTTTGTCAAAGTCCTTATTTACAAAATGTAGCCAACTATTCTTTCCAAAATTTAAGTATAATTGTTTCGCTTAATAGAAATAGAAATGCCAAAAGCACAAAATAATACCAGTATTTAGTTTGTGCTGCAGTTTTAAAATTGGCCTCTTTATTTTGTAAAATTTCTGAACTTACAATGTCGAAATTTGGCCAGTTCATTTCCTTGAAAATCGTTTGTAAGTCGTCATCGGAATAATAACTCGTTTCAGACTCTCGTTTTACGTAATTAAAAGCCAAGGGATAAATCAAGCTCTTCTTGTATTTCAATTTGTATAGTCCAACCTCTTTAAGCTGAGAATGCAAATTCAGATATAGCTTTCCGTCATAAGCCTTCTGCCACTGCGGAATAAACCCGTTGCCAGAATGCAATCTGCTTATTATAAGTGGACTATCATCGACCGGATTAAAATTTAGAGGTATTTTTATGGATAAGTTGGATTGAAGCCTTTGGTATATATAATCTGTCTGACCATTCAGAAAAGCAATATTGAAAAATAAAGGAGAAATAATCGGATTTTTAGCCAAATTTGTGGCCTTTTTGTCTATTGGAAAAGCAAAGGCATACAGTTTGGCATTTTTGTAACTAATTTCCTTTAAGGCTGTATTTTCTGTAAACATTAATATAGGAGCATCTTTAGGCTTATCGTCCGAAAACAGAAAGTGATAGCTCACATCTGGAAAAGCAATATTATTTGTTTTTTTGTTTATAGAGGAGCGAAATACCGGATGCTCGAAATCAAGGCCTGTAATTGCATCACTACTAGTATCTACACCTAAAATAAGACTGCTGTTCAGAGATTTGAATAATGAATTAAACGAACCTATTTTTATATTTTTTGCTGGAACGAGAATTACATTCGTTCCCTGATTGAGAATTTCAACTATTTTATTCTGTAGTTTTAAATTAATATTAGCTATTTGATCCAGAACAAGTAGGTCATAAACCGAAAAATTTATAGCCGAAATATTCTCTGAGGCACTATAATGCTTTAAGTTAAAAAAAGAAGTATCAGAATAAAATTTGGGTATAAAATCCTCAATAATAGAAGGATTATAGTAAGCAACTTTTATTTTTGGTTTTAGAAAATAACTAAAATAAAACAGGTTGTCGAATAAAATATTATAGTCGTTTATACTAATTTTACCATAAACAGCTCCATTTTCGGGATTACTATAGCCTAAAGAAATCGTTTTAAAACTTTTAGGATTTATCGACAAAGTAGAGAACGCTTCCAAACTATCGTTTATAAAAACCTTCAGATGTATGTTTTGTGCCAATTTATCACCATGATTTTTTAAACGAACATATAAATTTTCGTTTTGCAAAGGCAGATGCGTTAAGTTTTCTGTCCATACAGAATCAATACTAATATTTTCCTGATTTTTAGATGAAAAATTTAAAATATGTATTTTGTAATTCTTACTATTTTTTATAGTAGATAAATCAGAGGTATATTTTTGAAAATCGCTCAGTAAATAAATTTGAAAAAATTGATTGCTGTTTTCATCGCTTAAATAGTTAATTTTTTTAAATACTTGCTTGAAGGTAGCAGACTTTGCGAAAGCTTCTGTGGAAGAAAGCTCTTTCAAAAAATCAGCTTTAGTTTTGAAAGAACTAACTTTTCCCAGTTCTTCGGTAATCAAATAAAATTGGGTGCTTGGCGAATATGAATCAACAATTTTTTGGGCTGCTTTTTTTGCATAATCTAAATTTTTACCATAATCGCTGCCGGCTGTCATACTCATTGAATTATCCAAATAAATAATTACTTTAGATTGCCGGCTGGCTTTAAATGTTTCGCCCTGTTTCTCTACCGGATGGGCAAAAGCAAGGATTAATGAACTAAGAGCTAATAGTCTGATTAATAAAATAATCCACTTCTGTAATTGTGTTCGTGATTTTGATTCCTTTTGCAATTTGCTAAGAAATGCGACATTACTGAAATACACTGTTTTATAAGACCTCAAATTAAGTAGGTGTACAATTATCGGAATGCTTAGCAGACAAAAAGCCCAAAAAAACCCGGGGAATAAAAAGCTCATATTAAGAGTTGGTTTAATAATTGATAAAAGCAAGATTTTTTGGTGAAGCGCATAAATTTACAGTAGCAAAAAATATTTTATTGGAACAATTATAGTATCATTATGTCTTTCGATATCTTCAATTTTTGAATTAATAATAATGCCATACTTATATTTCCTAAATTCTGCCGCTATATTTATTTTTCCCCAACTTCATATCTACCAATTCTAGCAGAGAAGTTTCCCATGGCGGACTGGCGATATCTACACCGGAAAATAATTCCTCTTTATTTTCCCATATTGCAGGATAAATTTCTCCGTGAACAAAATCAATGGAATTTTTTAAAAAATCAATAATTTTACCCTGTGAGTCGAAATCTATAATTTTCTTATACCTAGGAAATTGAGCACCTTCACCACCGCGCGGAGAGGAATAAGTACTTTCTTTTTGTTCGCTCCATTTTGGACTAAAAGATTTAAAAAAATCATAATATTTATCGCGTAGTTCAGGATTATTTCCATTCCTTCGTACTAAAATATTCATTCCCAGATGACTAAAATGTACAGGATCCTCTATCCGAAAAAATCCAACATTAATACCAAATACATAAGTCAGCTCATCTTTCACAAAGCCTAAGCCGTGAAAATGCCAGTC
>CAYQXT010000408.1:0-3423 GCA_964421365.1 uncultured Bacteroidaceae bacterium | reverse complement strand
GAATCTCGTCTGTATTATCAAGTATGGGCTTGTCATATTCGTCAATAATTATGGCTACCTGAGCTTGTTCGGCTATTTTTTCAATCAATTCTTCAAATTTAGTAGCAATAGTTTTCATCTGAAATTTGATTTTATGGATAGCCGCGATTTTATTCAATTTTATATCAATGGCTTTTTCCAAACCCAATCGATTGTAATCTATATTCGAGAAAGAGATTTTTATAACCGGATAGCTTTTTGTCCAATTCCATTTATCGTAAATCCATAAACCTTTAAAAAGTTTTTTAATAGTGTTGCATAGCAGCGATTTACCAAATCTTCACGGGCGAGAGAGAGAATAATATTTTCCAGTAGTTATTAGCTGATAAATAGTTCTGTTTTATCCACATAAATACAATCATTTTCTATTACTTCTGAAAATTCTTGTTGCCGAGGGCTAATTTTCGTTTCATGATTTTACGCATTTTTACAAAAATACGAAATAATTTATAAATAAACCTCATACTTTAAGCAAAAGCCAAAATATGAGGTTTTTAATACTTCCAGACTATGGACTGTCAAAAGGCTAATTTAAGTTTAATTCTAATTAATCCAGACTGTGCAGAACTAAACCGCTACGGAGTTTGGGCTCAAACCATGTAGTTTTAGGCGGCATAATATTCCCGCTATCGGCAATATCCATAAGTTGCTGCATAGAAACAGGATAAAGAGCAAATGCTACTTTCATTTCACCATTATCCACACGGCGCTTAAGCTCACCAAGCCCGCGAATTCCTCCAACAAAATCAATCCGTTGTGAAAGGCGTAAATCCTTGATGTCTAAATAAGGAGCCAATACCTGATTGGTCAAAATAGTTACATCGAGAACACTAATCGGGTCTTTTTCGTTAAAAATGCCTGATTTAGCTGTTAAAGAATACCATTTACCTTCCAGATACATGGAGAAATTATGTAATTTTTTGGGTTTATAGATTTGCTCACCCTTCTCTTCCATTATAAAACTTTCCTGTAATTTTTCTTTTAATTCAGCAGGAGATAAGCCGTTTAAATCTTTGATCACACGGTTGTAATCAATAATCGTAAGCTGGTTAGCCGGGAAGTTTACGGATAAAAAGAAATTGTATTCTTCATTGCCTGTATGATTCAGATTATTTTTCTTTTTTTCATTACCAACCAATGCAGCGGCAGCTGTGCGGTGATGCCCATCTGCTACATAAACGACAGGAATTTCTTTATCAAATATTTCCTGTATTCTTTTATTCTTTGCTGCATCGCGGATTACCCAGAAATGATGACCAAAACCATCTTCGGACGTAAAATCGTATTCCGGTTTATTATTTTCCACCACTTCTTTCACAATTTTATCTATTTCGGCATGTTCAGGATAGGTAAAAAATACCGGCTCAGCATTAAAATTGGTAAAACGAACATGGTTCATACGGTCTTTTTCCTTATCAGGGCGAGTAAGTTCGTGTTTTTTGATTACACCGTTCAGATAATCCTCTACACCACTGCAACCTACTAATCCATATTGAGTTCTGCCGTTCATTGTTTGTGCATAAATATAAAAATAGGCTTCCTCGTCCTGAACAAGCATTCCATCATTAATGATACGTTGCAAATTTTCCTTGGCCTTATTGTAAACAATTTCGGAATGTACATCAACGTCATCAGGTAAATCGACTTCCGGTTTGCTTACATGCATAAAAGAGTAAGGGTTGCCTTCTACTTCTTTTCGGGCTTCTTCAGAGTTCAGTACGTCATATGGACGGGAAGCGACTCTGCTAACGTTTTCGGGCTTAGGTCTAAAGCCTTTAAATGGTCTTAATATTGACATAGTTTTCTGTTTTTTTACTAATAAAATGACGCTTCAAGGTGCAAGCACGCTCGTAGGTCTTGATACAATATCTACTGATTAAGCCTTACAAAAAAAGACCTTACCAGTTTTTCACTTATTTACCTGAAAGGTAGTATCGCCATTTTTAAAAAATTTCACAATTTGATTTGCTGCGGCAATTCCTGCATTAACATTTGCTTCGGCGGTTTGAGCTCCCATTTTTTTAGGAGTAAAGAAAAACCGTCCGGCAAATTTTTCTGCAATTTCTGCTTTATTGTCAGGAGCAATATCCGAAAGATATTCAAAATCGCTTCTTTCTTCAAACATTTTAATGATTCCGGTTTCATCAATTACTTCCTTACGTGCCGTATTGACAAGAGTAGCACCAAAAGGCATTAATTTTAATAATTGATAAGTAATTGAGTTCTTTGTCTTCTCAGTAGCAGGAATATGCAAAGAAACAAACTGGCAAGTTTTGTACAATTCTTCTACGGTATCCACCGGAGTAACATTCTGCTCTACCATTAGACTTTTGGGGATAAATGGATCGTAGGCATATACTTTCATTCCGAATCCTTGCGCAACACGGGCTACATTTTGCCCAACATTTCCAAAAGCGTGAATTCCAAGTGATTTTTCCTTCAATTCTTTCCCGGGCTTACCGTTAAACTGATTTCTGGCTTGAAAGACCATCAAGCCAAGGGCTAATTCGGCTACAGCATTAGAATTTTGTCCGGGTGTATTCATCACAACAACCCCTTTTTCTGTGGCTTTTTCTAAATCCACATTATCGTATCCGGCACCTGCACGAACAACAATTTTTAGTTTTTTAGCAGCATCTAATACTTCAGTATCAATTTTATCACTTCGGATAATCAATGCATCAGCATCAACTACTGCTTTCAATAATTCAGTTTTTTCAGTATGTTTTTCCAAAAGAGCCAATTCAAAACCGGCAGAATCTGCTACCGATTTTATATTTCTAATGGCAGCTAAAGCAAAGGGTTTAGCTGTGGCTATAAGTATTTTTTTCATTATTTTTTATTTTAAAATTAACCACATAGAAGGCAGATAACAAGAGAATTTTTTGTGAACAAGCTAAGTCATTTTAGTACATTTAAGTGATTTTTTTTACACTATATTACTTTTGTTGTTATTTTTAACTCTTCTCTTAAATTTGCTCTTGTGTATCTAAATTTGTAATTGCTTTTCAGGCTTTTTGTTTTTCAAATTCCTGCATTGCAGCTACTAAAACGTCTACACTCTCTTTGTCCAAAGCATTATAGAGGGACGCACGAAATCCGCCAACCGAACGATGTCCTTTTATTCCAACCATTCCCTTTGATGTGGCTAATTCTAAAAATTCAGCCTCAAATTCTTTGTATTCTTCGTTCATAACAAAACAAACATTCATAATAGAACGATTTTGCTCTACAACGGTTCCTTTAAACAATTTATTCCGGTCTATTTCTGCATAAAGTAAATCTGCTTTTTCGTTATTTCTTTTTTGCATTCCTTCAACACCACCATTTGCTTTTATCCATTTCATGGTTTGTAAAGCAGTAAAAATAGGAATTACCGGAGGG
>CAYQXT010000407.1:0-3442 GCA_964421365.1 uncultured Bacteroidaceae bacterium | reverse complement strand
TCCGGTTATTATCTTGAGCCAATAACGAAAAACTTATACATATAACACCTATAAATAAAACTATTTTTTTCATATATATCTTTTTCTTATTAAAATGGTTTTATTGATTATTATTATTATTATGAATTATAAATTTTGAAAAAGAAATACTCTCAACAAGGGAACTTGCTTGTTTTTTAAGTTCATTGGTACTAACCGACAACTCTTCGGAAGAAGCTACATTTTGTTGAATAATATTGGTTAATTCGTTTAATGAAATATAAACCTGTTCTATTGCTTTTACTTGTTCTATATTAGATGATGAAATTTGATGAACAAATTCAGTTGTTTGAACAATTTGTTTTATTAACTCGTTTAGCATTATTTTAGAGTTATCCGCCATAGAGCTTGCTTTGTCTGATGATTTGTTGATTGAATAAGCCAAATTTTGACTTTTACCTGCTAATTTTCAGATTTCAATTGCAACAATCGCAAAACCTTTTCCATAATCGCCGGCTTATGCTGCCTCTATTGCGGTATTTATTGCAAAAATATCGTTTTTTTTGGAAATATCACTTATTGAAGAATTTTTTTTAGTAACATTTAGTAAAAATTCTGCCGTTTCTCCAATTGTTTTACTGTTGTCAATCATGTTGTTTGAAGTTTGTATGATAATTTCCTTTGTTTTTTGTGCTGAATTTGTGTTATTTTAAAAAGTAGTTTTGGTTTGTTCCATTATAGAAGAAACTTCTTCGCTTGAAGCTGCTTGTTGATTTGAACCATCGGCAATTGTTTGTGTTGTATTATTAAGTTGTTTGCTCGTGCGCCCAAATAATAATTACTAATTATTAATGACGAATAACGAATAACTAATGCCGTTCTATAAGTGCCGAATTTAGATTCCCGATTTCTGTATCAAAATTGGTCGGATGGCTTCATTATCAATTGTAAGTGAGCTATCTTTTTTTGCTATTTTAATAAATCTATCTGTCTGACCGGATTTTAAATATCGAATCCCAGTAAACAGTTTATTTATTTGAAGAATCAAATTTGGGCGGAGATTAAGGGAGTATTGATTTAGGAAAATTCCTTAAAAAATGTATATTTGGAGTCTAAACTTAGATAAAAACAAAATTATGTGTGGAGTTGTATCAATTATCTACGAAAAAGATAATAAAAAAATAGGCAAAGAAGCCTCGTCCCTGTTAAAAAAGCTCGAATATCGCGGTTACGATAGTACGGGTGCTTCGTTTATAAATGAAGCAGGGCAAATTCTACTACTGAAAAAAACGGGTGCCCCATCGGTGGTAACCGAAAAACTGGAAATGAATACTCGAAGCGGACAAAAATTTATTGGACAAGTCCGCTGGGCAACATACGGCGCTGTTACCGATAATAATGCCCAGCCTCACGAGGTAAACTGCCATACGCATTTGGTGGGTGCTCACAATGGGAATATATCTAATACAGACACATTAAAGGAATTCCTATCGGAAAACGGCCACAAACTGGCCTCTGATAATGACGGTGAAATGTTGGTTCACCTCATCGAACATTACTACGCCCAACTACTCCACAAAAACAGGAACAATACAAGCGATGAAAAGATTCGCTTTTTCAAGCAAGCTATAAAATCGACTGAGAAAAAAGCCATAGGTTCTTATGCTGCTTGTATTACCGCACCTGATATTCCGGGTATATTTGCCATTAAATCAGGCTCTTCGCTATATGCTGGCAAAGGGAAAGATGCACAAGGCGATTTTATTGTCGTTAGTTCTGACTTAACTTCTGTACTTTCAAAAACACGCTTTCTTATCCCTTTAACCGAAGGTGAAGCGCTCTATTTTACTCACAACAGCTACCTTGTTTTCTCGTTAAGCAGCCCTAAGGAATATGTTCCAAATTTAAAACGCTCACGCCTGAATATACAAGATATTGCGCTACAGCCCCGCTACGATTATTATATGGAGCAAGAAATTTATACTTCACCGGCAAACCTCGATATTCTTACAAAATATTATCTTAGCGACAAAGAGGAGCAGCAATTGCACAAAATCTTTGAGCAGAACTACAAACAAAGCCGGGTATTACTCTATGATTTAGTGAAACTCTATGATGTATTCGATCAAAAAGAACTGAAAGAAGTTTTTCTGAAAATTACGAACAATTTAGACTTTTTGAAAGTGTATAATCAAATCATCAAAGGTCGCCCACAACTTGCAGAAAATGCTAAATCAATTGGTTTCACCTCTGAAGAAGCCAGTCTGCTAAACGAGCTTTTAGGCTTTGGCGAAGCGTATTTTATGAAGCTTTTTGTTCTCGATTTGATGATTATCTGGAAAAAGAAACGAACTATTCTGAAATACAAAGAAGAGCTACTTGAAATTTTGCGTACTGCCCGTGATAAAGGTACTCGTGTGTATCTCGTTGCCTCGGGTACTTCCTACCATGCCGCTCTTACCGCTGCTGTATTCTTCAACAATATACAAGGTCTTTCTATTATTGTTGCGAATCCTGGCTTGTTCCGCTCGGCCTACCTGAACTCTGTACACGAAAAGGATATTCTCATTGGTGTAAGCCAGTCGGGTGAGACCAAAGACTTAGTTGATATTTTTATAGATGTAAAAAGCCGCTTTCCAAACATTCAACTCATTTCGGTGGTAAATAACGAGAACTCCACCATTCCACAGGAAAAATCAGACTTTTACCTTCCTATTTTATGTGGAACAGAGATAGCTGTAGCTGCCACAAAATCCTTTATTAGTCAGGTAGCTTTATTTAAAATGCTGGCATTAGGCATGAGCTTGTCTGACGAAGAGATAAATAAACGCATGGCCAAAATCAAGCATTTTATGGATTTCACCCTCAAAAACATCACCGAAGATCTTGACGAAGTAGTGCTGAAGCTATTTTTAAAGCCTTCGATACATATATTAGGTACCTCGCTCATTGGGCTGGCCAAAGAAGGTGCGCTAAAAATACGCGAAGTGGTGCTAAATCATACCGAAGGCTACGATTCGGCTGAATTTAAACATGGCCCCAACACTATTCTCGGGAAAAATACCATCTATTCTTTCCATGATTTAGAAAAACTTCACACCAATCTGCTGAACTATTTTAATCAGATTTATGGCCGCCAGTTTGAGAATAGAGAGCAAATGCAGTCGATACTGGCGTTGATGAGTAATTTTAAATTCAGCGATTACGGAACCGAAATTCTGCAAGGAAGCTTCGAATCGCCTGAAGACCGTCAAATCTACCAAAAAGCCTATCAGGATTACTCGGAGAATATCCATATAGATGATTATTTCTCTAATTATCCGCTGGTTTTTATTTGTTCGCCTGATGAACGCGACAAACGAATTACTATTTCGCAAATTCATACCCACAAAATCCGTGGCGCAGATATTATCCTGATAGCCGAAGAAGACCCTGATTTACGAAAGGCTATTGAAGGTGTACC
>CAYQXT010000406.1:0-3455 GCA_964421365.1 uncultured Bacteroidaceae bacterium | reverse complement strand
CCCGAAAAGTATAAAGTGGATAGAGAAAGTGGCTTGTTTATAGATAATTACAAATGATAAATGACGAATTACGGTTAGCTTTATTTTTTCTTGTTTTATGGCTGCCCTTTGGGCTGTCGGCTCAGAATATTTTCGATGAGGTGAATAGTAAAAATTATGCTTATTATTTGTATAAAACCGGGCAGTATAATTTGGCAGCGCAGGAATACGAGCGTTTGCATTTTATACAAGCTTGCAATGGTTATTATGTGAGGCAGTTAATGGACTCTTATCGCCTGGCGAATAAACCACAAAGTGCGATGAAGCGTTTTGCTGGTCTTTCGGATAGTTTGAAGTCGGTGGCCGGAATAAGAATGGAATACTATAATGCTTTGGCGGATTTGCAGCTTTACGAACCGATTTTTGAGGATTTAAAGCAGTCGAATTTGCTTTTTGCGCAGAAAAAAGAAATGCAGTTGGCGGCGCTTATGTTGGCGCATAAATACGAAAGGGCTCGATTATTTTATGGTCAAAATGGAGTAAAAGAAGCGAGTTTTGCTAATTTACAAAAGGGATATTTAGCCTTGAAATTTAAAAAACCTTTTGTGGCTGCCGGACTGTCGGCAGTAGTACCCGGAAGCGGTAAAATATATGCCGGCGAATGGAAAGACGGGCTGGTAAGTCTGCTTTTTGTGGGTGGAAATGCTTATCAGGCTTATCGGGGTTTAAAAAAAGGGGGGCTGAAAAGTGTTTATGCTTGGATATTTGGTTCTATTGGGCTGTTTTTTTATCTTGGAAATGTATATGGCTCGGCAAAAGCGGCACGGCATCATAATCAGCATATAAAAAGTAAGTATTATCAAAAAGTATATTCTGTTTATCGTTCTTATTTTAGGTAGTTTGGTAGCCAAAACGCAAACGGTGGCTCAGACGCAGGCTCTGGCCGATAGTCTGTTTGTTTTGGGCGACTATGAGCAGGCGGTGCAGTTTTATCAGCGTGTTTTGTTTTTCAGTAGCGATAAAGGTCCTGTTTATCTTCGTTTGGCGGATAGTTATTTTCAGGCGAAGCAGTATAAAGCGGCTTATCTGTATTATGCTTTGGCTTACAGTGTTTTGGTAGATAGTTTGCAAAGGTTGGAAATTGATTTTAAGAAAGTCTTGTGTAATTTAAAACTTGGCAATTATGCTTTGGGCTTACAGGATATATTACAACTGCCCGACAATTTGCCTAAGAAGCAAAATTACCGGCGTAATTTTTATTTAGCAAGCCTCTATTTCGGGCAAAAAAAATATTCATTGGCAGAAACTTTTTTTTTACAATCTTTTCCCGATAGTGCTTCGCAATCTAAAAAGAGAATTAAAAAATTATTTCGTTCTAAGGCATTGAATAACAAAAGAATTAAAGAATCCTATTATCTGAGTTTACTTGTTCCGGGAAGCGGGCAGATTATGGCGCATGAATACGGAAAGGCTGTAAATTCGTTCTTACTCACCGGTAGTTTGTCGCTTCTTACATATTATGTAGCAAAAATTTATAGTCCGGCAGATGCCTTTCTATCACTTTTTCCGTGGTTATACCGTTATTATTTGGGGGGAGCTTTTCATGCCGAAAAAATGAACGAAAGACAACAGGCCAAACAACGAAACGCTATTTACAACCAAATATTGAGGATTTATGTAGCCTTTAGCTGATCTATTCATAATGGATAATCACTCTTTCTACAAAGGGGATTTGATTTTTGATTTTATTCTCAAGCTTGTGAACAAATTCGTGCGCTTGAATTACCGAATTGGTATCTATATCAATATCTAATTGGATAAATTTATAGCTTCCAGAGTTTCTTCCGGTTACCGAATTTATTTTTTCAATATGCTTTTCATTTTTTAAAATTTCATTAACTTTCTGGAGGGTATCGTTATCTATCGAAGCATCTAAGAGTACTTTTATGGCTTCTTTTAAAATTTCAAAGCCGCTATGGAAAATAAAAAACACCACGACTAAAACAGCTATTTTTTCGCCCCATTCCAAACCAAAATATTTGAATAGAATTCCCGTTAGAACAACTAATGCAGAGTAAAAATCGGTTTTTATATGTTCGGCATCTGCTTTCAAACTGGGCGAATTGAGCTTATAAGCTAATTTTTTCTCGTATCGAGAATAAAAATAACTAATTAAAAGTGTTAATGCAATTACACCTAGAGCAATTGGTAGGTTTTTCAGATCGCTTGGCTGGCCAAAAAAAACATCTTTGGCAATTTCGTAGCCGGCAAAAAAGATAGCAAAAGCACTGACTAAAGCAACCAAATTTTCTACCTTATATAGGCCAAAGGGAAAGATTTTAGATTTTTTGTTAGAGATAATAATTCCAACAAAAACACTTAAAGAGGCTGCAAAATCAGACAAAGAGTGTACTCCATCTGCGGTAAGTGCTGCACTACCGGATACAATTCCTCCGAGAATCTTCAGAACAGAAAAGAATAAATTAATATTGATAGAATAGAGTGAAATTCTTTTTTTCGACTTAAAGTCTAATTCTTTTGCTGATTTTGTATCCATTTTTTTTATAATGACTTTACCTCCTGAGTTAGTAGTGTTCTAAAAAATACTTCCTCACGACAAATATAAACTTATTTTGCAAATAATTTTCAAATTAGATAAATCAATTTTTGCTAAATATTCTGAACCCTGATTATTAATTGGCAAATTCTATAATTAAAAAAATTAAGATGTAGATAATTCTCATAGAAGCAGAGTTAAAATTTCCACAAAAAATGTACCTTTGTACTGATTCGAAAAAGGCAAGGAAATAACTCAAAAGACAATAAAAATAGGACGTTCCGATTTTAAATTAATTGTAGGAGATAATCATTATTTTGTAGATAAAACAAGATTTATTTACGAATTTTATCATAGTGCAAATGATATTATACTTATCCCTCGTCCTAAGCGTTTTTGTAAAACGCTTAACTTGTCTATGCTTGAATATTTTTTTGATATTAGAAAACCCAAAAGCAAAAAACTATTCTCAGAATTTAAAATTACCGAAGAAGCAGAATTTTGCGAAAAACACCAAAACAAATATCCGGTCATAAATGTCTCCTTAAAAGGTGTCAAGGAAACCGACTGGAAAGAATACCTCGAAAAATTTAAAGATTTAATTTCTGAATTATATAAAGAACATAGATATTTATTAAAATCAGATAAATTAGAAAAAGACGAAAAACAAATTATTGAAAATATTATTTCAAGAACTGCTAATAATGCTGAATTTAAAAGCAGTTTAAAGAAATTAAGTAATTATCTACAAAAGCATTTTTTCGGAGTAGAATAATTTTGATGTTTTTGGAATTACACTACCTTATTTTTCCGATAGTTTTGGTTTTACAGAGTAAGAAACAATAGAATTATTGACTTATTTTGACTTGCAAGACCGAACAAACGAAGTAAAAAGAAGGTATGATGGTTATAAGTTTGG
>CAYQXT010000405.1:0-3461 GCA_964421365.1 uncultured Bacteroidaceae bacterium | reverse complement strand
ACTCCTATCCATCCCATTACAACGTAAGAAATGATATAAAAGAAATTTACTCCATTTTTAAATTCGGTAGGTTTAAAGATTTTCAGACTGATGCCTATAGCTGCTAAGCCCCATTCTATGCAGAGGATTGTCCAGCCCATAGAGCCTTGTAAGGTGATGAGGCTAAGAGGAGTATAGGTGCCTGCAATTAAAATATAAATAGCAATCTGGTCAAAATTAAAGAAAATATCTTTTATTTTTCCTTGGGGTAAAATATGATTCATACCAGAAGATAAATAGAGCATGAAAAGGCTCACACCAAAAATAGTTGCGCTTATAATATAGCGAGTTGCACCTTGTTCTATGCCTATTCTAAGCATTAAAATGAATGCTATCAGGCTTAATATCGCGCCACTCATATGTGAGATAGCGTTTGCCAGTTCTTCGCCTTTGGTAAATCGTTCGTTAACCAATTTCATTAATTTTTTTTGCAAAAATAATAAATTTTTTTATTTTTCGACCAATTTGTTGAAAAATTCTAAAAAAAGAAAAGCCATGTCAATTAGCTAAAATACTGACAGATCTTTGTGAGCTATATTTTTTACTTTAAAAACAATGTTTTTTGTTTGGCTAAATAAAAAATAGCGTTTGCAATTTGATCTGAATTTAGACATTTATGGTTGAATGAGGCGTGAAAAAGTTCGCTATCCGGTCGGTTGCCTGAGTAGAATTCCATGAATTTATTGCGATTGGCATCATTTTTTTCAACTTGTTTTTCTGCCTCTGATTTTAGTAGTTCAAAGCGGCGTGCTATAGAATCGACCCGCCATTCTTTAGGTGCTACTATTTTTACGTGCAAACTTTTTGTTATATCTTCGGCAATTACGCATCCGGCTCGCCCAACAATAATAGCAAAACCGCTTTCGGCATAAGTGCGAACTACTTTTTTGATTGTTTTTTTAATCAAAGCATCGCTGGCATATTTTTTCCGGCCAAAGGATACAACTAAATCGCCGAGAAATGATTTTTCTTCGGCACCAAATAAGTGGGCAATTTCTTTTTGGTTTACGTGTAGGTTTTGGGCGGCTTCTGTAAGAATTTCCTTGGTAACATATTGCCAGTGCGGGCAATTTAATTCTTTATTTATTTTTTCGGTTAATTTTTGGGCTATTTCAGTAGCATAGCAACCATACTCTCTGGAGATCGTAATGACGGGACCCGGATAAGCCTTTTTAGGAATATTCTCATTCGGTCTGTTCAGGTATTTCTGTAAAATATTTTTTTCCATCTTTTTCTTAATTTTTTCAACAAAATAAAACGAAAATTTTAGAGATGCAAAAATGTGGATATGTTGTATAACCAAATTTTGTTTTATCCTAAAATCTGTATATTCAAAATTAGTGTATTATCTCTATATAATGGCCCTGGCTGACTTGCTTAACGTAAAAAGATTATCTACTTACTGTATTTTAGTTAATTATGATAAGATGGCGAATTTGTGCCTCTTTATGAAGGGATTAAATTTGATATTAATTAGTACGTTGTCAATTTTTAGCAAGCTAATATCCCGAATCCTTATTTAAGGCAGCCTTTTATTTCTTGCCCGTTTAAGTCCTGAACCGGACGATAATTATTGTTTAAGATAGTAGAAAATACGGTTATTTGGTTAGCAGAAGCTGTAATCGGATTTTTCGAAATGACCAATTAACCACTTCGGTGCATGGTGGTGTCGTATGTGAGCTGTCTATTTTTACAGTTTTAATAAATCTATCCGTCCGACCGGTTTTTAGATCGAACTCATGTATAAGATTAAGAAAAAAAGCAGACCATTCTTAGTACAATTTAAAATAATTTTAAAGTACTATAGTATAATAATATTAAGTTACATGTAAATAGAGTTGTAGTTATTTATAAAATATCCGTCTCCGATTAGTGCTTTGCCCTAAAATTATTACACTTTGGATAGTGTGACTATATTTAATATTTTGTATCTTTACGCCTAAAAAAATATATGAAAATGAAAAAACTGATTTATTTATTTTCAATTGTTGTTTTATTGGCTTCCTGTCAGACGGTTACAAACAAAAAAGCCGAGGTTCAATGTACAAAAAAAGAAAAAGTACCTAAAATGCTGGTGGGTGGTGTGCAACTTTCCGATCTGAAAGCCAAACCATACAGTGAATGGTTCGATGAGGGTTTTGCCGGCTATGTGGTCGATTCTGCCACTTTGGCAAATATTGATATGTCGGGTATTAGTGCAGTAGTCGTTTTTGGTACCTGGTGTGGCGACAGTCAGCGTGAAGTACCTCGTTTTGCCAAAATTGCCCAGTATATTGGTTTTGATAATTTTAAACTGATTGCTATAAATAGAAAAAAAGAAGCAAAAGAGACTAAAGTAAAAAGCTTAGACATCCAAAGAGTCCCCACCTTTATTTTTTATCGTGATAGTGTTGAATTAGGCCGGATTATTGAAAGTCCAAAACAAAGTATAGAAAAAGATTTATTTGGGATTTTGAATCTCACTAAATAATTGCAATTATGAATGTTAGGCGTCAGAGTAAAGCGGTTGGTTATGCTATAGCTGCATTAGTGTTCGGAGCATTTGGTTTAATGTTGTTCTGGATTCCGTATATTGGTATGCTAGTCGCAATTCTTTCTTTGGCGCTGGCAGCTATTGCTTTCATTATAAATATTCAGGAATTTAAAAAGGAAATAATCGTTTATGTGGCTCTTGCAATAGCCATTGTTACCACTATTTTGTCGGCCAATGTGACTTATAAGACCACCAAATTTGTTAATAATTTTCTGAATAGCAGTACTTTTCAATTTACGAAAAATGTGATACAAAATGCTGAGATATATACAGATACCAGTAATGATGAGGTACATATTACAATTCATAAAAAAGACTCTCTAAATAAGGAATTTGATAATTTGGAGAATATTATCGAGCAGTTGGATTCTACGAATACGGATTTTCATTAATTTAGTGTCCATCTATAAAGTCCAATAAATATTTTTTGTTCACGAATTATACGAATGTGCACGAATAATTTTATTGAGTAAAACTTTTAATTTTACTTTATGGATATAATTTTTTACTTCATTATCACAAGTTTATAACTACATATAACTATTTATTACATGCAGGTCATAAATATCACAGCATAATATTTACGACATTATGGATGCAAACTAATTACTAAATAATTCATTCAGTATTTTTAACGATTTTATTTCGCCGAAACCTTCTAAATGTAACTGAAAATATTGAATGAGCGTTTTGAGTAGCTTTTGTCTCTGTTGTTGATTAAATTTGATAAGATAGGTCTCTGAATAATTACTTTGCATCAGTTGATGAATTTTGCCACTTAGCTCTTCGTCTAACTGAAAAGGGGTAATGGCATTATAAAGTCGGAATTTTCCTTTTTGTAGGTCAAAATATTTTTTATTTGTGTTGTAATTATTCTTGGGAGCTATAC
>CAYQXT010000404.1:0-3462 GCA_964421365.1 uncultured Bacteroidaceae bacterium | reverse complement strand
GTTCTGTTCAGTGGGGATGCCTATGTGGATCACCCGGCTTTTGGCGCGGCAGTAATTGGCCGCCTGTTAGAAAGTCTGGACTTAAAAGTCGGGATTGTTCCGCAGCCCAACTGGCAGGATGATTTACGGGATTTCAAAAAACTCGGCATTCCGCGCTTGTTCTTTGCTGTAACCGCCGGGAATATGGACTCTATGGTAAATCACTACACAGCCAATAAACGCTTGCGCCACGATGATGCCTACACAGCCGGAGGAAAATATGGTTTTCGCCCTGATTATGCCCTAAAAGTCTATTCCAAAATTCTAAAAAAGCTATATCCTGACGTACCGCTTGTTATCGGCGGCATAGAAGCTTCCTTGCGCAGGCTAACGCATTACGATTACTGGTCAGACCAATTAATGCCTGGAATTTTGGCGGAAACTCAGGCAGATTTATTAATTTATGGTTTAGGAGAAAAACCGCTAAAAGAAGTAGTAAGACTCATGCAAAAGGGAGTTCCGCTTTCTACTATCAAAAATATACGTCAAACCGGATTTTTTATAGAAAAAAGGGAAAAAGCATCTGGAAATTATGATGAATTTGAGCTTTTTTCGCATGAAGAATGCTTGCAGGACAAATTGAAATTTGCCAAAAATTTTAAACATATAGAAGAAGAATCAAACAAATGGGAGGCCAAACGATTAATACAGCAAATCGGAGACAAAAAAATAGTTATCAATCCACCCTTTCCTCCTTTAGCAGAGAAAGAAATAGATAAAACTTATGCCCTTCCATATACACGATTACCGCACCCGCGCTACAAAAATAGAGGAGAAATTCCGGCCTACGAAATGATAAAATTTTCGGTTAATGCACATCGGGGTTGTTTTGGTGGCTGTAGTTTTTGCACCATTTCGGCACATCAGGGAAAATTCGTATCCTCGCGCTCAGAAAAATCAGTTTTAAAAGAAGTAAAAGAGATAGCAGAAATGCCTGATTTCAAAGGTCATATTACAGATATTGGCGGTCCATCGGCCAATATGTACAAAATGCAGGGCAGAGATTTGGAAATGTGCAAACGTTGTCACCGTCCAAGCTGTATATTCCCCCGTATATGCGAGAATCTGAATACCTCGCATAAGCCACTTTTAGAACTCTACAAAAAAGCTGAGCAAATAGACAAAGTTAAGTACGTAACCGTTGGCAGCGGTATTCGCTATGATATGCTTTTTGAATCCTCGCAACAAAAATTGGCTCCCGATGCCAAAGAGTATATCGAACATCTAATTACTAAAAATGTTTCAGGACGATTAAAAATTGCTCCTGAGCATACCGAAAAGGAGGTTTTAAAATTAATGCGAAAACCAGATTTTAACCTATTTTTCAAATTCAAAGCCATTTTCGACAAAATAAATCTAAAAGAAGGCCTAAAACAACAACTTATCCCATATTTTATCTCCTCGCATCCGGCATGTGAGGAAAAAGACATGATAAACCTGTCTATAAGAACCAAGGAAGTTAATTTTCGACTAGAACAAGTTCAAGATTTTACGCCAACACCCATGACACTTGCTACCGTAATTTTTTATTCCGGTTATCATCCGTATAGCGGAAAGAAAGTTTATAGCGCAAAAAATCAGGAAGAAAAAAAACGACAACGAATGTATTTCTTTTGGTATAAAGCTGAAGTACGAAATCAGATAATAGCTCGACTCAAAAAAATAGCCCCGGATTTAATCGATTTTTTTTTTCCAAGAAAAGAAGCCAATTTACGGTTGGAAAAAACGAAAGGAATGAATAAAAATTTATCAAAGCATAGAAATAAACGAAAATAGAAACAAAAGTGTTCGTCTATAAAGTAATTATCAGCAATCAAGCTTACAGTATTTTGCCAATAACCCCATCAAACGGCTTGTCGTACTAATTTGTGGACGACACTAATTAGTCTAACACTATAAAGTCGCAGAGATTATGGCATGCTTAAATATTAGGTTTATCGTGAAACATAAAATGAATATACAATGAAATCGTATCGTAAAGAACTATGGTTTAATACTTCGCAAAGAAGAGAGTTTATTAATATTACTCAAGAAATTAATAAGTACCTGAATGAAAGTGGTATAAAAGAAGGTTTGGTTCTAATAAATGCCATGCATATCACTGCCAGTGTCTTCATTAACGATGACGAAGCGGGTTTGCATCAGGATTATGAGAAATGGTTAGAAAAATTAGCGCCAGAAAAACCACATAATCAGTATAAACACAATACTTATGAAGATAATGCCGATGCGCACATGAAACGGCAGGTGATGGGACGTGAGGTTGTTGTAGCTATTACAAACGGGAAATTAGATTTTGGCCCTTGGGAGCAGATTTTCTATGGTGAATTTGACGGCAAACGCCGGAAAAGAATTTTAATTAAGATAATTGGTGAATAAAAAAACTTCCCGAAAATATAAAACTTTCGGGAAGAGAAAAAGGCAATTTAGTTTTTTGTATATCTTTTGCGATATTTTTTGGCTGCTTCTTTCCGTTTTGCTATTTCTTCGGGCGACATTTTACCCAAGAACCACTTATGCATTTCAGAATTCAACACCCTATCTAATTTTTTCTGAACAATATTAGCCGCAGCAGTCTTGCCAGTCATCTTAGCCTTACGGATAATCTCTTTCACTTCAGGTACAAATTTAGAATAAAAATTCTCTGCAACTTCAAAATTACCATGCCATTGCGTATAATCCGGAGCCATCATCGAAGCCCCCATTCTAGCGCGTCGTCCTTCGTGATGCCAGAGCAAGAAGTAAGTCCACTCAATTCCTTCATCAAAATTAGTAGCTGTTATTAATTTAGTCTTTTTCAGCAACTTCATAATAGCAAGTGCCGGTTTACCAAATTTATCGTTATACATATTTACCTCATTATCATACTGGGTATAAAAACCTTTGATAAAGTTCTGCTCATGGCACTGAGAACATACATTTTGCATATTAGTTCTACGCTGTTTCCATGTTAAAAATCCTTCGGGAGGTTGTTCCCCTCTAGCTTTGAATTTTTTTAATTGAGAAGCATCAATTTTTTCAGATACTTTAGGTCGTAAAGTCCAGCTAATACGGGCACCAACATCATGAGTTACAGGCATATCAGGAGTGGCACTCATATGACAGGTCGCACAGGTAGGTGCTGCCGAATAATCCTCACCAACGACCCATTTGCGTGAAGCCAGATTCATTCTGTTCTTATAGGCGTAGAAATTAATTCCATGTTTAGACTCTTTGTAAATCTCCATCTGTGGATGGTCGGGACCAAGGTGGCATTTACCACAATTCTCGGGCTGGCGAACTTGCTCAACAGCAAATTTATGTCTATTATGACAAGCGGTACACGACCCTTTTGAACCATCAAGGTTTATACGCCCAATACCGGTATTCGGCCATGTTTTAGGATCAAACAGCGGAACGCCATTTTCATCTTTCTTTACCTTA
>CAYQXT010000403.1:0-3511 GCA_964421365.1 uncultured Bacteroidaceae bacterium | reverse complement strand
TCTGCATTTTCTTTTTTTTGATACCGCTTTAATTCTACATCCGGAATATAATCAGGTAGTTTGGTCAACAAATTTTCATTTTTGGTAATAATCAAATTATTTTCCCATTGGTTTATCTTTAAATTTGTATCTTTTAAAACAAATTCAAAGGCATTTTCTACCGAAATACTATCCTCATCAATGCTTACCCAAATATTTTCAGTCCATTTTTTTTTATAGAAAATAGTTACACCTGTTTCGGTTTTTATTTTCTCACAAAAGTCAACAAAAGAAATATTTTCATAATGACAGGAAATGATTTGCTGAGGATTTCCCTCTTTCTGGATATTACTTATCCAAAATAGATGAAAGAGTAAAATTAGTTTAATCATTTGGTTTTAAGGAGTTAAAGAAGTTTATTAATTCAAGCATTTGGGTATCTGAAGCTTTTTGAACTTTTATCTTATTTTGTTTAAGATATGTTTTTATTTTTTTGTAAATTCTTTTATCGAGAAGTTTAGTAAAATTTCGATTATTTGTGAATTTCAGAAACTGATTCTGATTTCTAAGGTACATCGCTTTTTGAGCTTTAACGTAGTAATAATAAGAGTCGTTAATACTACTATTCATTTCTATTCGTTTAGTCCAATAATACAAAATTTGAGTTTCTGAACTACCTATATTTTGGAATATTTCATAATCTCCGGAAGGAGCTTTTAGGTAGCTAAACTGTTTCTTTTTTATTGAAAAAGATTGCAACCAAGCATCTGATACTTCAATTATTTTTTGTCCCCCCTGTGGGAAATCAAATTTCATAACCAATTTTTGATTATAAATATCGTAATTTAATAATAGATGGGGATACGTTTGATTTTTTATTTTCAAATCGCCTACCACGACATTGTTTTTATCGCTTTGATTTTGATTCTCAAACAAAAAAGGAGTTCCTTTTATCTGATTAGAAGTAGAATAAGAATAGAGTTTCCCATTATACAGAATGGGGTCTAAAACTGTATTTTTCACCGTTTTCGATGGTTGCTGTGCAAAGCTATAAAAGGGAAATAAAAGGAGGATGATTAAATAATAGGCTCTATTCTTTAATTTCATCGACCAAAGATAAACAATAAAAATTAAAAATAAAGGATGTTCGTAAAAAGATAAAAGAAAAGTTTTATTATTCCAATTTTTAAGTCAAAAAATCAACAAAAAAAGCCCGAAAAAACTCCGGGCTTTAATTTTATTTAGAATCTGTATTATTCTTTCATATGCGGATATTCGTATGTTGTAGCCGGTACAAAAGTCTCTTTAATCGTACGTGGAGAAGTCCAGCGAATTAGATTAAGAATCGAGCCAGCCTTATCGTCCGTTCCCGAACCGCGAGCACCGCCAAAGGGTTGTTGATTAACTACTGCTCCAGTTGGTTTATCGTTGATGTAAAAGTTTCCGGCTGCATGCGCTAATTTTTTGGTGGCATAAGTAATCACAAAACGGTCTTTGGCAAATACAGAGCCAGTTAAAGCATACATAGAAGTACTATCTAATAATTCAATGGTTTCTTCCCATTTAGAATGGTCGTAAACATAAATAGTTAAAACCGGGCCAAAAAGTTCTTCTACCATAGTCTCATAATGTGGATCTTTGGCCAGAATTACAGTGGGCTCAATAAAGTAACCTTCTGATTTATCATAATTTCCACCGGCAATAATTTCGGCCTTATCCGAAGCTTTGACACGGTCGATATAAGCAGCTAACTTATCAAAAGAAGCTTCGTCGATAACGGCACCCATAAATACAGTAAAGTCTTCTACTTTACCCATTTTGATGGTTTTGATGTCATCGATGAGTTCTTTTTTTACCTCATCCCATTTATTATCGGGGATGTAGGCTCGCGAAGCAGCCGAGCATTTTTGACCTTGATATTCAAAAGCACCGCGTGTAAGAGCAGTAGCTACTTCAACAGAATTGGCTGTTTCGTGCATTAATACAAAATCTTTTCCACCCGTTTCGCCCACTATACGTGGATAGGATTTGTAATTGGTAATATTCGCACCAATTTGTTTCCATATTTGCTGGAAAACAGCCGTAGAACCGGTATAATGAATTCCCGTAAAATCAGGATGAGTGAAAATTTCTTTTCCAGCCACCGGACCAGAAACAAAAACAAGATTAATAACGCCATCGGGTAAACCAGCTTCCATGAATACTTCCATGAGCACTTTTGCCGAATATACTGCCGTATTAGAAACTTTCCAAACCACAGTGTTTCCCATGAGTGCCGGAGCAGTAGGAAGATTGCCGGCAATAGAAGTGAAGTTAAAAGGCGTTAAAGCAAACACAAAACCTTCTAACGGTCTATATTCTAAGCGATTCCACATTCCTTTGTCAGAAGCAGGTTGTGAGCCATAAATTTCCGCCATAAATTTAACATTAAAACGGAAAAAATCGGCTAATTCGCAAGCAGCATCAATTTCGGCCTGAATGCTTGTTTTGGACTGTCCAAGCATAGTAGCTGCATTTAATTTGGCTCGATAAGGACCCGAAATTAAATCCGCCATTTTCAGAAAAATAGAAGCACGATGCTCCCAAGGAAGCTCGTTCCATTTCTCTTTGGCCGCCAAAGCTGCATGGATAGCCATCTGTACATGCGAGGCATCGCCACGATAATAGTGTCCTAAAGTGTGTTTAATATCATGTGGGGGATGAACGGCTATTTTATTGTCGGTTTTTATAAACTGACCATTAATAACCATAGGTATTTCAATTTCTTCTGAACGCATTTTGCTTAACATTGCAGATAGTTCTGCTCGTTCAGGCGTACCCGGTGCATAACTCAAAATTGGTTCATTTTTGGGTTCAGGTACAGTAAATCCATTATTAGTCATAGCTTTACAATTTTAATTTGCACAAAGATAAATACTATTTTTTGAATTAATTTTATGTTTAGAAAAATATAATACAGAATCGTTGTCATATTTTTATGCATATTTTTGTAATATTATGATTGAAAATGAAATAACAAAATCCTTTTCACCATTTTAATAATGATTGAGTATAAAATTATTTCTGAATATGATAAATATCAGCTTATCAATTTAGTTATTAGTTTGATTTTGGAATTCAAACGAATACACAGATAATCAGATTGTTTATTTATTTATACTGTGCCGTTATCGCATTTTGTCTGCTTGCTTTTATTCATTTCAGAACATCAGTAAGTTATCAAGAAGTATTTACAAGTTTTAGAAGTGACTTAGTATAAAAAAATTGCAAATTTTCTGTAAATTAAAATTTTGTAAACAAACATTTTTTTCAAACTATTGAGTCCAGTATAAAAAGGTAAATTTGTATCGAAATCGGTCGGACTGCTTCATTAATCAATTGTAGATGAGCTGTCTATTTTTTCAGTTTTAATAAATCTATCCGTCCGACCGGTTTTTAGACCGAACTCATTAAAAATAACAATTAACGAAGTATTCATTTTTATATTTATAAAAAATAGCTTAAATTGTGAGAAAAATACAATTATGAGTAA
>CAYQXT010000402.1:1542-3518 GCA_964421365.1 uncultured Bacteroidaceae bacterium | reverse complement strand
AATAAGTTGTTTAACCCCCGAATCGCCATTCCAGATACTAAGAACTTTTTTGTTTTCGTCCAGCACATATAAAATGGGTGTACTCACCACATAATATTGTGCGTGAAAATTATTTTCGTCCTTAGCATCCCAGACATTTATCCATAAATTACGAACACTTTGTTCTTTGAGAAAATTTTCCCAGTCCGATTTAGACGATTTTACGTAAACGGCAAAAATAGTTAAATCCAAATCATCTGTCTGGTCGTAGAATTTTTTAAGTGTTTTAATCGCCTTTAGGCAATGTCCACAACCGGTTTTCCAGAAAAGTAGCAGCGTATAACGCGTTTTTATATCTTCTAACCGAACGGTGTCACCATCTATATTTTGCATTTTTAGATTAGGGGCGATTTTTCCCACTCCGGCAGCCGTCCAAGTATCGGCTGTTTTTTTAATTATTTTTTTGGCTTTATCATTAAGCCATCCGGTTGTATCCATCAAAAAATAGTCGTAGGCCAAATGGCCAAAAACTTCATTTAATCCTATTTTTTGGTAAGAATGTAAAAAATCCAATAGATATTGCAGACAGAAGTGATAAACTTCATCGTTTTGCTTTGCTTTGACCAACAAAGAGTCCATATCTGTCTTAAATTCTTGTGGCGAAGTATTATAATTTAGGTTTCGCGCCAGAAGATGCTGCAAAGCGCGGTAATAAATCGGAGAATAGAGCAAACGGGCATCCGAAAAATCAATATTAGCAAAATATTTACCGCCATCGCCATTCATTGCTTTTAGCAAATGGCTTAAAAAGCTTCCTTCATGCTCTTTGGCTACTTTTTCCCAATAATTAGTTAAATCTTCATGGATATTATCCAATTGATTTTTAATAATATCTACCGAATCAGCTGGTATTTTTTTGTCATCAAGTCCCTTTTGAAGCTCAACTTGTTTTTTTATTAACGGATTTACATGATTTTTATAACTAAAAAAAGCAGTATTTTCCTTAGAATCTTTAAATCTTATTGACTTCTGAAAATTCTTGGAATTAAATTCAATAGAAAAATTTTGCTGTTCATTGATGATTAAATCAAAATAGACATTGGGGGCAATTATAATATATAATCCCTGTGGCAGCGTTTTGGTGTCTTTAAAAACTGCTCGTCCGGATTTATCTAATTTTTGCTCTTGCATTACATATTGCTTATCGGAATAATAATAAGCCAACTGAATAGTGCTGTCTTTCATGTCTGTAATGTGTACTTTTATCTTGTATCCTTGCGCCCAAAGCGAAGAAATTGAAAATCCAAGAAATAAAATAAGAAAAATTTTTTGCTTCATTTGTATATATTTTTTATTGCTTCTGAGCGACTGATGTTCTTTAATTCTGTTTTGTCCACAAATTGTAAAATCCATTGGGGATTTGTTTTAGCATATTCTCTCAAAACCCGGCTAATTGCTTTTTTTATAAAAAACTCATTACTGCTTTTTAACGAATTGATTATAAGGCTGTTCTTTGTAACCATATATCCTTGGAATGAATCCATTTGCTCGCGTATTTTTCTATTTGTTTAGGGAAATTATTAAAATACTCACCGACCAATTTTACAGCAATAAAATCAACGGTATCCCTCCACGATTTATGCGCTATTAAATATTTTAGCAGGCTTATATTATTTATTTCCAATTGTTTAAAATATTTTTTGTCTACAAATTACACGAATTAACACAAATAAATAATTTTTAATTTTATTAAATGTGATTATTGTCTGATTATTAGGGTTTTATGACTATTTATAACAATGTATTACATGAGCTTCACAATTATTTCATAGCAGAATATTTATTACTTAATGGATGCATAGTAAATTATTATGTAGAATAAAAAAAGTCGTTTTAAAATCCCATCTTACCTAAATTTTTCACTATTTGCAAATAAAATTCCGGCGCATCAAAATCGGTATAATGAGTAAAATCGACCATTTCGTGATGTGAAATGC
>CAYQXT010000402.1:0-1532 GCA_964421365.1 uncultured Bacteroidaceae bacterium | reverse complement strand
ATGCCTACTCCTTTATGTGATTTTATGATTCCTTTATAATCTCCCCAAATTGCCGAACGAACAGAGACGACACTGTCGTTTTCGCCTTCTTTTTCAAAAATAATTCTTTCTTTGAATATCGTCCACCAGCCATAAGGCTTGCTATTAACGGCTCCTGCATAACTTTGATAATAAACCGGCGGCATATCGGGCAATTCTTTATTTATTTTAGCCATTTCGAGAGTTGTCATTTGCCTGAAAGCAGGCATTATATCGGGCGATTCATCGCCCTGCCAGGTAGCAATAGCTTTAATAAATTTTTCTGCCAAATCAATAGCTTTATGCTCTGAGGCTTTCTCCATAGCCCAATCGGCTAGGGCACTTCCTCTGTGTGGCGTAGACAAAGTCGTTAAAGAAGCAATTTGATTATTCATATTTAATTTTGAAATCATATAACGGGCTTCAATTCCTCCTTTTGAATGAGCAATAATATTTATCTTACTACATTCATGTTCTTTGCAAATTTCAAGAACACGCTTTTTTATAATTTCAGCATTTATCTCAATAGTATTAAATGCCATTTGATTAGATATATGCAAATTAACATTATTTTCACGTAATTTGTTTGGTATCTTGCCCCAGTAATTAGGCCACTTTAAATCATCTCTCATTCCCAGACCGTGCACTAATAAAAGCGGGTACTTACAAATTGCCATATATTTTATAAATTATGTTTAGAAATAGTTTTTTTTATAGCTGAAAAATAAGAAATTTGTGATAAAAATCGTTATAAACATAACATTTATTTCTAAAAAATATTACAACTTTGCCAGAAATATAAAAAAGATTTTAAATTTGAAATAATATGAAAAAACACAATTTTTATGCAGGTCCGGCAATTCTGCCACAAGTTGCCATAGACGAAACCATTAAAGCCTTAAAAGATTTTGCCGGTACAGGTTTGTCTTTGGCTACAATTTCGCATCGTAGCAAAGAATTTGATGCTGTGATGAACGAAGCGCAGGCTTTATTTAAAGAACTGTTGAATATACCCAAAGGTTATTCCGTTCTTTTTCTTGGTGGTGGTGCCAGTACGCAATTTGCCATGATACCCTTCAATTTAATGCGTAAAAAGGCCGTTTATCTAAATACCGGTGCATGGTCAACAAAAGCGATTAAAGAAGCCAAAATGTTTGGTGATGTAGTAGAAATCAGAGCGAAAGATTTTTCATACATACCGCAAGACTACGAAATCCCCGGAGATGCTGACTATTTTCATATTACAACAAATAACACCATTTATGGTACCGAAATAAGAGAAGATTTAGACGTGAAAATTCCTATGGTTGCCGATATGTCTTCTGATATTTTTAGCCGTCCAGTCGATGTGTCTAAATATGTGATGATTTATGGGGGGGCTCAGAAAAATTTAGCTCCTGCCGGCGTTACATTTGTTATCATTAAAAATGATATTTTAGGCAAAGTAGATCACAAAATACCTACGATGTTAAACTATCAAACCCATATAGACAAAGGCTCTATGTTTAATACCC
>CAYQXT010000401.1:0-3546 GCA_964421365.1 uncultured Bacteroidaceae bacterium | reverse complement strand
CGTATGCATTCCCATTCCCATAAACATCGGCATATAAATTTCAGAATAAAATTTTATAGGTAAAGGCGGTAAATACGTTTTTGCCTGTGGCGATAAGGAATCTAAGGAACTTAAACCTCCAAATTTATTCACACGAGCAGCATAGCGCCTCGGTACATTTGAAGCCACAAATTTCAAATGATTTTTTTTCGCAAATTCAACCAGTGGCTTATAGTCCGTTTTATAATTTGGCCACAATTTAGCCTCTTGTTCAAAATTTTTTCTATCAATAAGACCTTTAAGATATTCATCTAAAACAATCTGATCGTCACGTTCAAACATTTCAGCAGCAAGGATTAAACTTCCTTTTTTTTGAGCATATAAAGCCTCGGTAACTTTCAATTCAAGCCAATGCGAAATCGGATTATTATGATATTCTCCAAAAAAGACAAAATCTGAATTATCTAAACCCTTAATCATTTTATCAAAAGATATTTCTTTACCCTCAGAACTATAAATTTTAAAAGCCGAATTTTGTGCGCCCACTCTCAAGATCATAAATACAAACAAAAAAGTTATTAATAATCTCATATTAAATATTTTAATTAAACATTAAAAGTGTATTTCATATTTTATAAAGAACGAAAATATTGCCATTTTTCCAAGCCACAACTTACAAAAAAAATTGTAAAAAGACAAGAATTTAATTATTATTGCATAAATCAAAAATATAATGATTTTGAAATATACAATAATCATACTATTTTTATTATTGCCATATATCTGCTTTTCACAATTTTTAGTGTCTGTTCAGAGTTCGCCATTATCTGTTTATACAACTAAAGTGCAACATTCCTATTTTCATTTTGAGCCCGATTTAAAAGCTGATTATATGATAATGAATACGAAATCTGGTTTTGGGCTAAATTTCTCTGCCGCCTCACTATATACCTATAATAATGAGTGGCAAAATTCTATTCAGATTAGTTTGCAGCGTCTGGCTTATAAGAAATTCAAGCATCTCGTAATAATCGGTTTAGGCTCAAAAATATTTTTTGGTCAGCCTTTTGAAAAGCCAAAGCATCCAATTACTGATTATATATATATGAATACTTGGTTAAGTCCTGAAATTTCGTACTTTTATACTTTGAAAGTAAAGCGAAGGAAACAAAACCCTTGGTATCTAAAATTGCAAATAGCCCAGGTTAACTACAACTCTTATGCTTTATTTTTTGGGATAACAAAATTTATTAAAAAATATACCGGAAAATCCAATTGCGATTGCCCGGATTTTTATCATCATTAATTTATTTAGACTTTTAAATTTAGAAATATGAAACCTACAAGATTATTTGATTTACTTAGCTACTATAAAGAGCATTTCCCAAATCATCAAGCCTTGGGATATAAAGAAAACGGGGAATGGAAAACATATAGTATAGAAGAATATGACGATTTCGCCACTCTCATTAGCTTGGGTTTAATGGCACTTGGGTTAAAAAAAGGCGATAAAATTGCCACAGTTACAGCCAACCGCCCAGAATGGAATTTTTTCGATATGGGAATTGCTCAAGCCGGTATGGTACACGTTCCTATATACACCACTCTGAGTGAAAATGATTTCAAATACGTTTTGGAACATTCCGATGCCAAAGTTCTAATTATTGGAGACAAACTATTACACAGAAAATTAGCTCCTATTACCAAAACGATTGAATGTATAGAAAAGATATTCACGTTAAACGATATTGAGGGAGAAAAATCGTGGAAGGAACTCGTAGAATTAGGTAAAAAAAATGAAGCCGAAAATTCAGAAAAGCTAAAAACAAGAATGAAAGAAATAAAACCGGATGATTTAGCTTCAATTATCTATACTTCAGGAACAACCGGATTATCAAAAGGAGTAATGCTATCGCATCAGAATCTGGTTTCCAATGGGTGGTACGCCTCCAGAAAACAACATTTAAACGAAAGCCATAAAACATTAAGTTTCCTTCCACTTTGTCATGTTTACGAACGCATGTCTAATTATCATTTTCAGTTTATAGGAGCTACCGTTTATTACGCCGAAAATATTGGGAAAGTTCCAGCAAATATTAACGAATTGCAAATAGATGGCTTCACAACTGTTCCACGATTATTAGAAGCAGTTTACGACAAAATTATGCAGAAAGCGTCCAAACTAACAGGCATAAAAAAGAAAATATTTGACTGGGCTATCCATCTGGCTGAGAATTACGACATAAACGACAATAATTCGAGTATTTACAATGCAAAACTAAAAATTGCAGACAAATTGGTTTTCACAAAATGGCGAGATGCCCTAAGCCAGAACCTCCAGTTCATAGGCAGTGGCGGCTCTGCTTTGCACCCTCGTTTAGCACGCCTGTTCTGGGCTGCCGGAATGCCGGTATTCGAAGGCTACGGACTGACAGAAACCTCTCCCGTTATAGCCGTAAATTACTGGAAACCGGGAAAAATAAGAATTGGTTCCGTTGGGCCAATTTTAGCCGGTACCGAAGTAAAAATAGCAAAAGATGGCGAGATTCTATGTAAAGGCGAAAATCTTATGCTTGGCTATTATAAAAACACGGAAATGACCAAAGAAGTAATTGATTCTGATGGTTGGTTTCACACTGGTGATATTGGCAAATTAGAAGATGGATTTCTGAAAATTACCGACCGTAAAAAAGAAATTTTTAAAATGTCGAATGGCAAATATATAGCACCGCAACCCATAGAAAATATGTTTAAACAATCGCAATTTATTAGTCAATTGATGATTGTGGGTGAAAATGAGAAATTTGCCTCTGCCATTATTTCTCCTAATTTTGAAACTATAAAAGATTGGGCTAAAAAGAATAAAATAACTTTTCAGGATGTAAAAGAATTAATCGAAAACTCACAACTTTTGGAGGATGTTTCTAAGGAAGTTAAAAAATTGAATGCAAATTTAGCCGGATTTGAACAAATAAAAAAATTCAAATTAGTACCCGATGAATGGTCACCTTTTAGCGGAGAATTATCTCCTACCTTAAAATTAAAACGGAAGGCAATTGTTGCAAAATACAATATTCTGATAAATCAAATTTATCAAAAACCAGACGAAGCCTCACAAAATAAAAAATAACGGTTAAGCTTTAAAAAAATAAAAAAACTTCGGAAATTTTTCGAAGTTTTTTTATTTTAGGAACTAAATTTGTAAATCAATACAAAAATATGAAACACCTTTAATAGCCGAGCATAATTACATAAACGAATGAAATGGTAGCAAGACTCAACGGGTTTTATACCGTGCCGGTATTGCATTTTGTAGGCTTAATTTTGCTCATTACAGAACGTTAATAAGTTATCAAGAAGCATTTACAGATTTCAGAAGCGGCTTAGTATAAAAACCGTTGAGTCTCATTTGGTGCAGAAAATTTTGGAAAAATTTTCACTAAAATGCTCTTAAATGACTTATGCGTTTCAAAAATCTATATTTTCTAATGTATTTTCTATGTGGTTACTATTAAAACCTAAATTCAAGAAGTAAATGCAACTTATCGGAGGCTAAAAATAAATATT
>CAYQXT010000400.1:0-3550 GCA_964421365.1 uncultured Bacteroidaceae bacterium | reverse complement strand
GAGAAGTCTGGCGTACAAAGATATCGTTGTAAATCCTGCAAACGTAGTTTTAATTTTTTTTCAGGAACAGGGCTCGTCAAGATAAATAAAAAAGAACTGCTTGTTCCTTATTTGAAACTTATGCTTGAAGGCTTAAGCTTGGATAAAATGAAAGATAAATTAAAAATAAATAAGAAGACTGCCTTTTGGATGAATTATGAATTTTTCACTCGAAAAAAGCTATCTGATTCATAAATAGGCAATTACCATTTCGTAACGATGAGTACAGTGCCATTATTACGGCTTAGTATCTGAAAAAAATTAATCAAAGTCTGTAAATTCGGCGTCTAAATCATCATTTTTATCCAAATCTATCATCACATTATTCTCTTTATTCTTTTTAGCCTCCTTGTTTACTAGCCTGTCATTTGTTTGTTTTGTTTGTTCTGTTTTTTTGTTCCTCTGCTCCTCTTTATTTCTCTGGGTATTATTCCTATCTTTGTCAGCTTTCAGACGAAAAACAGCAATAATCTTTTCCAGATCCTGAGCTTGTGCTAAAAGTTCATTCGATGCCTCCGATAATTCTTCGGTCAATAGAGTATTTTGATTCGTAGTGGATGCCAATTCCTGAATAGAGGTGCTAATCATTGATACACTACTAATTTGTTCTTTATTGGCATTGACAATTTCTGAAACAAATTCAGAACTTTTAATAATCTCTGGTAGTAAATTTTTCAATTTTTCACCGGCAATTTCAGAAATGCTATTTCCTTCTGCCGATAATTTCTCTATCCCCACAGAAGCAGCTTTGGTTTTATTGGCTAATTTTTTTATTTCTTGTGCTACTACGGCAAAACCAGAACCGGCAGCACCCGAGCGTGCAGCTTCGATAGAAGCATTTATAGATAGAATATCTGTTTTATTGGCAATCTCCGAAATAACTGTAATTTTTGTACTAATTTCTTGAACTAAATCAATCGAACGCTTTATTACGTTATAACTTTCTTCTAACTCTTTAGCCGATTTGCTCGAAATGGATTCGGTAAGCTCGGCTTTTTCGGAATTAGAACTAATAGTGGCCAAAATCTCTTCCATAGAAGCAGAAATCTCTTCGGTAGTAACTGCCTGCTCATTAGAACCCTGCGCTATTTTCTCCACATTTTGAAAGATATCATCACTTTTGTGATTTAAGTTCTGAGCACCCTGTTTAATACTCAAGATAATGGTTTGTAACTTCGCTACCATACTGTTGAAAGAGTCTATAAAAATACCTATCTCGTCATTACGTTTTATATTTATTGTTTGACTTAAATCCCCTCCTGCAATCACTTGTGCTTTATGAGCTGCTTGCAAAATAGGATTTGTTAGTCGTGCAACTAGTAAAATCATAATTAGAATACTGATTAATAGCATGAAACTCCCTATAAGGATTAAAATAAAAATGTTATGGTTTGCCTTTGTATAGATAACCTTTTGAGGTATGCTAATATTAATAAACCAAGGCTTAGCCGTTTTCCCAAAATTTATTGGATACTGCACGATTAAGCTATCCTTTTGAAAAAATATTTTCGATTTTTTCGTTTCCAGTATTTCTTTTACTTTATTTTGCGAAAAGTAGTCTGATATATTTTTCCCTACTCGCTCTTTATGTGCTGTATTGGCTGCAAAAAAACCCTGTGCCGAAATTATACTCACAGCAGATTGCCCATTATATATCTTTTTGCTTAGCTGTTCTGCCTCATTCTGCATAAAAGTAATCGGAAAATCAACTCCATCTTCGCCTATAAAAATATCATTTTTGATATATGGTACTAAAGCTGTAACCATTAAAACCTTCTTGCTTCCTACATCATAAAAATAAGGATCCATAAAGACCTCTCTTTTATTTTTGCGATGTATTTTTATGATTTCGGCCACTTCTGCTTCAATTATTGGGACAATATGTATTTCTCCTTTCTCATCTCTAAATACGTATGGGATAAATACTCCCGAAGCATTATACCAATCTTTATGAGCATAGTAAGCATCTTTTCGGTCTAAAGCATTAGGGTCGGTTTGCGAAAAAATAGCCAATATATCTTTATTTTCCCTTAAAAATCGTTTAAATATTTCGAGGGTAGCTTCGCGTGAAAAAATCCCCAAATGCTCTTGGGTTAAAAAAAAATTTCTAAATACTCTGAGTTTTTGAAATTTACTATTTATTTTTGCCTCCAGTTCTGAGGACTGCCAGTGAGCTGCTGTCTCAATCTCCGATTTTGCATTCAAAATATCCTGACTTCGCCTACTAATAATAGAATAGGTAGTTATAATGGAAGTAGAAATAAAGATCAAAAAGCCAACTGCCAGTCCAATTTTTTGCTTAAACGACCGAATTTTCATTATGTAATCGTTTTATAGGGATACTTTTAATACCGTAAAAACCTTCTTTGCATAGGGATTGCTGATGAAGGCAAAGCTTAGAGGTAAACTAAATTTTTCGTTTATTTTTATCTCTTTTGAAAAATTTATTCCGGCATTAATTACCCCAAAACCTTTTGTTGCATAGACAAAACTCTCTTGTGTAGACATTCCTAAGGTAAGAGCTAATGTATTGTCATTTATTTTTATTGGATAGTTTAATTCTATATAACCCGAATAATTGTCTTTTGTTCCTAAAACAGGATTTCCTGTGCTATCATAGCTCTCTATCCTTTTATCAATTCCATATAATATTATAGCTCCACTTATTTTTAAAGGGATAGCATCTGAAAGGGTATAGCCTAAGGAAGCATCTATTAAGTGGCTTGTTTTTAGTTTATTATAATTAAAAAAATCATTTCCAAAACCGGCATGTACATCATAAATAGCCAATTCTATTTTTTTATGTGTGTAGGTTAAAAATAAATCTGGCTCGTAGTATTTCCCGTTGAAGCTAACGGAACCCCAAGTTCCTACTACCAAATTTTTATAGGCAAGCAAACCCCAAGCCTGCACATTAGGCGAATTATCAAAAGCTAAGCCTCGCCAAATATAGGCTGAGACAAAATCAACTCCGGCATCTATACTTAAATCTCCCACTTGTTTTTCAACTTGGGCAAAAATTAAAAAAGGACTAAAGAATAGGAACGAAAAGAATACAAAAATAATCATTCTTTTTTTCATGAGTTTTCAAATTTGATTTTTCTTAAATATAAGCTTTTTTTTTTAAGTATCTTAAATTTTTAAAAAAAATTTGATTTTTTTTAAAAAAAGTGAGCTAAGTGTTTGGTTCTCAATAATAGAGTCCTGTATAAAAAGGTGAATTTGTATCGAAAGCAGTTGGACGGCTTCATTAATCAATTGTAAGTGAGCTGTCTATTTTTACAGTTTTAATTAAAGTTTCGCACCTAATAAAATAAACATTGTTGTCCGATAAAACTCGGAATTAGTAAAAAATTGTATTTAAGTGTTTGAAAATCAAATATAGAATTTTTATTTTCAAAAACAAGCCCCCTATGTCGGGGAAAGTGAGTTTTCGTATTCATTTTTGTTATGAGTTTTTTTTTAATACCATAGCTTCCGCTATGGTTTAACAAGAGGTCGCCCTATCGGG
>CAYQXT010000399.1:0-3562 GCA_964421365.1 uncultured Bacteroidaceae bacterium | reverse complement strand
CCTCCAACGGTGCGGTATTGCATGGTGGCCAAATCATCGCTGAGTGTTTGCAAGCCATACAGCAGATAATCGAAATACTGAATTTCTCCTATGGGGCGAAACCCCCTTAGAGCCAAACCTATTGTTTGTCCAATAATAGTGGCTTCACGTATTCCTGTATCGAAAATACGATAATCACCATATTTTTCCTGCATTCCTTCTAAACTTTGATTTACACCGCCAATTTTGCCGGTATCCTCGCCGAAAGTTACCAGTAAGGGATATTTTTCAAAAAGTTTATCAAAATTATAATTTAATACCTCGCGTCCGGCAACCATAGGGCTGTTTTTTGCATATTTTATTTTTGTTTCTGGCACTTTAAGTGCCGCCCATTTCGACTGGCTGTATAAATGACTACTGTATCGGGGTTTATAAGCATTGTGCTCTTCTTTTAACCATTGTTTTAACTCGCTTTGCAGGCTGTGTTTTAGTGTACAATCCTTGCATATATAGCGAAGGATATGTTTGGCTGTGGTGAACAAATCCTTTTGAACCGGATTCAAATTTCTATTAAGATTTCTTTTTAATTCGTTTACTTGTTCTTCTTTTTTAGAAATAGAGCAGGTACAAGATTTTTGTTCCAGAATTTTTATTAATTTTTCCTTTGCTTTTCGGTGTGGTTCGATGTAGTGATTCCATGCTTTTTTCCGGGCTTCCTTAGCCTTACCAATAGCTTGTTTTTCTATCTCACTTAGTTCTTCCTCCGAGGCAAATTTACGATCAAGAATCCATTTACGGAATTGTGCTATTCCATCAAATTCCTTTTCCCACTCCAGTCTTTCTTTTGATTTATATCTTTCGTGCGAGCCACTGGTGGAATGTCCTTGGGGCTGAGTACTTTCATTTAGGTGAAACAGTACCGGAATATGGTTGTTTCGACATTGTTCTATACCACTGGTATATATGGAATGTAGGTTTTCATAATCCCAGGCTTTGGCCGTATATATTAAAAAGCCGGCCTTTTCGTCTGTTTTTTCAAAACCGGCTAAAAGTTCAGAAATAGATTCTTTTGTTGTTTGGTATTTTTTCTCTACTGAAATACCGTAACCATCGTCATAAACAGTAAGAGCCATAGGAATCTGCATTACTCCGGCAGCATTCATGGTCTCAAAAAATGGGCCTTCGGATGTGCTTGCATCTCCAATGCTTCCCCATGCCACTTCATTTCCGTTTATTGAAAAATTATCAAATTGTTGTAAATTTTTATTCCGACGATATAATTTTGAAGCCAGAGCTAATCCCAGTAGGCGGGGCATTTGTCCGGCTGTGGGTGAAATATCGGGTGAGGAATTTTTTTGTTGAGTTAGATTTTTCCAGCTTCCATCTTCATTCAAACTTCGGCTGGCAAAGTGATTGTTCATTAGTCGGCCTCCGTGGGCTGTATTGTAACTCAAATCGGTATCGCCATACAATTGAGCAAAAAAACCTTCAGCGCTTAATAATCCGGCGGCCATCATCCATGTTTGGTCGCGATAATAGCCACTTCTGAAATCACCGTTTATGAAATATTTGGCCATCACTATTTGCGGAATTTCCTTTCCATCGCCAAAAATACCGAATTTTGCTTTTCCGTTTAGCACTTCTTTACGGCCTAAAATACTGATTTGTCTACTTAAATTGGCTAATTTATAATCCTTTAAAATTTCTTCTTTGGAAAAATTTAATTTCATCTGCTATTTGTTTAAGCAACGAAGATAATAAAATTATTTGAGGTAATTCTAAATAAAGGACTATTCTGTTTAGATTGAAAATTATATATTTGTGCGAATAGATAGGCAATAAGCAATGGTGAATTGTAAATTTTGTTTGTTGCTAAATAATAGATGAGTCCAGTATAAAAAGGTGAATTTGCATCAAAATCGGTCGGACAGCTTTATTAATCAATTGTAAGTGAACTGTCTATTCTTACAGTTTTAATAAATTTATCCGTCCGACCGGTTTTTAGACCGAGCTCATGAATTGTAACATGAAAATGACATTGAAGATTGGATTACTGACCTACAAAAAATGAAAGAGGAATTTAAGAAAATCAGATTGTAAAACTAATTATTCATAATTTAGAACTAAGCCAACATACGGTTAAGCACATTGGTAGGTCGCAAATGCCATTGTTAAAGCCGAAACTAGCCAAAGAGCTTGCCTGTTTTTCTTCCTTGTTTTGCCGACACCAAAATACTAAATTTTTAAAGACAGAAAAATAAGGAATGGCAGAATTAGAAATGTATCTCAAACCTTTGTCTGACAAGAACACTCAGTTGGTAACATGGTATATAAAAAATTGGGCGGTTAGTGCTAAATTTCAAGTGCGCAGCTCGCATTTAACTTTATGCGGTTTGACAGTGAATCGCTTCGAAACGCCCAACTTTTCATATACCTAATCGTTATGCCTAACTGTAAAAATCGTAAAAACGAAAACGAGAGAAACAACAGAAAACAAAAAAAGAAAGATAAGTTTTTTATTTTATTTTTGGTAATTAAACTAAAAATAGGTCTTTATTTCAAAAAACGGAAACAAATAAGCTTATGTTTTCGTTAAATAGAGAACTGCAAATGAAAGCAGAAAAATTCATTCAACAAATAAAAGCAAACTTTGAAATTGGACTTTATGCACTTGTCAAAGGATGAGGCTAATAGAATTTAGTGAAGATTGAGTTATTCTTTTAAAATTTTAAAATTGTATAAAATGAAAAAAGTATGGAGAATTCCTGTATTACAGGATAAAAATGGTGAAGTAGTAAAGGTATGGAAAACTCGTTTATGGAAAATTGATGAGGAAAATGATTTTTATGAGCCCGAAGTAGTAATGAATGCTTTTAATGATGGGGTAGTGGATAAAAAAATCCTTTTGGGCGGTTTAAATCCCAGAGCTAAATTTCGTTTAACTATCCGTAAAGATGATGGAGATACAAAGCCGGCCACAGAGAAATTACATCACTTGCTTCTTTCATTACCTACTATTATAGAGGTAGGAAATGAAAATGAGATGAAAAATCTTCTGTCGAAAATAAGAAATCTCAATGTGTGATAAAAATTGTAACTGGTAAATTTGTTTGTCGCGAAAGATACAATTTTGTTTAGTATGAAACTTATAATAAGGCTGCAAAAAAAGCAGCCTTATTCTTTTTTATTCAATTTTTTCTGATAGATTTCAAAATTTTGTTTATCAAAACATACAAAATAAACTTTTTCTAAGACATCAGGATGCTGATTAATAAAATTATTTACTGTGGCAATAACTAATTTTGCGGCTCTTTCTTTAGGAAAGCCATAAATACCGGTGCTTATATTAGGAAAGGCAATTGTTTTAAGGCCCTTTTCAATAGCCAATTTAAGACTTTTAGTATAACACGAAGCCAGTAACTTCTCTTCTAAATTATGTCCTCCTCGCCAAATAGGGCCCACAGCATGTATTACAAACTGAGCTTTAAGATTAAAGGCCGGCGTTATTTTAGCGTCACCTGTTCGACAGCCATTTAACGGACGACAAGCGGCTTTTAACTTTGGACCTGCAGCCCTATGTATG
>CAYQXT010000398.1:1212-3566 GCA_964421365.1 uncultured Bacteroidaceae bacterium | reverse complement strand
GCGCCGATTAATCGGGCAACTGAATGCTTCTCCGAATATTCCGACATATCAAGCCGAACCATTGCAGCCTCCGAGTCAAACAAAAATTCAGCTAAAGCCTTTGCTAACTCGGTTTTACCAACTCCCGTTGTACCCAAAAAAATAAATGAGCCAATGGGTCGATTAGCATCGCTCAAACCGGTACGACTACGACGTACTGCTTCAGAAACGGCACGAATAGCATCTCTCTGTCCTATTACACGCTTGCCTAATTCTTTCTCTAAGTTCAACAATTTTTCCTGCTCACTTTGCATCATTTTGGTCAAAGGAATGCCTGTCCAATCAGCAACAATTTCGGCCACAGCGTCTTTATCAACCACATCTTTAAAAATAGTGAAATTGGCCTGCTTTTCCTCAAAATCTTTTTGTAGCTCATCTAACTTTTTCTGTGCTGTGGGCAAATTTTCATACTTCAATTGTGCCAAAGCTTCCAAATCGCCCGATTTCTCCATAATCTTAGCATCTTCTTTTAATGCCCGTACTATATCTCTCTGCTTAACAACCTGAGTTATGGCATTTTTTTCATTTTCCCAATGTGCTCTAATTTGCGTTCGCTTATCACTTAGCTCAGTAATTCGTTGTTTAATATCTTCTATTTTAGCAAGATTTCCTTCTTTTTTGAGAATTTCTCGTTCTAATTTTAATTGCTGAATATTTCGTTCCACTTCGTCTATTTCGTCAGGTAAAGTGGTGAGTTGCAAACGTATCTTTGCAGTTGCTTCGTCTAATAAATCTACTGCTTTATCAGGTAAGAAACGATCGGAGATATAGCGTGCCGAAAAATTAACGGCTGCATATAGTGCCTCATCCAGAATTTTCACTTTATGAAAATTCTCATACTTTTCCTTAATTCCTCTCAAGATACTCAAACATTCATTTTCAGAAGGCTCATCAATTCGTAGTATCTGGAAACGCCTTTCTAATGCTTTGTCCTTTTCTATATATTTTTTATATTCGGCAGTGGTTGTGGCACCCATAATTCGCATATCACCACGAGCCAGAGTAGGTTTTAAGAGGTTTGCCGCATTGGCTCCACCCCGCCCAGTCTCAACCAGCATGTGAATTTCATCAATAAATAAGATAATTTTGCCTTCGGATTTCTGTACTTCACTAATTACATTTTTTAAACGCTTCTCAAACTCGCCTTGAGCTGATGCACCGGCGAGCAAAGCGCCTAATTCTAAAGAATAAATCTGCGTTCCTTGTAAATCCTCGGGTACATCATCAGCGATAATACGCAGCGCAAGTCCTTCTACTACAGCCGTCTTTCCCACACCAGGTTCTCCCACAATCATCGGGTTATTTTTTCTACGCCGAGTGATGATTTGTAAAATCCGGCGTATTTCATCAGTCCGACCAATTATTGGGTCTATTTTTCCTTCGGTAGCCAAGCGAGTCAAATTACTGGCATATTGCTCCAAAGCGAGCAATTCTCCGGTTTCTTCGTTAATAAGTTCACTTTTACGTAATTTAAGGATAGCTTTTTGTAATTTTTCGCTCGAAATACCCTTTTCTTTAAGTATTTTGGCTACTTCATCACCGGTAAGTAAAATCCCGGCCAGAATATGCTCGATCGAAATATATTCATCATTTAGTTTTTTAGATAATTTGAGTGCCGCATTCAATGAAGTTTCAACCTCTTTAGAAACTTCTCGCTTTTGTTTTTCTATTGCCTTCGGATAAGATTCAACCAAACGATTAATTTGAAATAAAAGACTGGAAACTCTGATGTCAAAATATTGAAGGACAAAAGGGGAAACTGAAGTATCCATTTCTAAGATACCTTTAAGCAGATGTCCATTTTTTATTTCTCTATGATTCTTTTCTTTAGATATTTGAGAAGCTTTTTTGAGCGATTTTTGTGCGATTTGCGTAAAATCCGAATAATCCATATTTTTTTGTTTTAAAGATACGAAAATAATAATATATATTGAAACCGGCCGAACAGATAGTTTAGCAGATAAAAAAAACTTCACTTTTCACTCTTCACTCTTCGCATAATTTTTTATCTTAGCGTAAACTTTTGCTAAAATGAAAAAAACAAAACTTTTACCCTACGGAGTTACTGATTATAAACGCTTAAGTACCGAGAATTTCTATTTTATAGATAAAACCAATTTTATCCCCAAAATAGAAAATTCCGCTCCTTTTCTCTTCCTAATTAGGCCTCGCCGCTTCGGAAAATCCCTCTTTTTATCTATGCTCGAAACCTATTACGATCTAAGCTATAAAGATGATTTTGATAACTATTTCGGAACTACCTATATCGGAAAACATCCTACCCAAGAACAGAATAAATACCTTATCCTAAAATT
>CAYQXT010000398.1:0-1112 GCA_964421365.1 uncultured Bacteroidaceae bacterium | reverse complement strand
GTCTCTCGCCTTTTTATTACCGGAGTATCGCCTCTTACTATGGACGATGTTACGAGCGGTTTCAATATCGGAACCAATATCAGTACTTTCTCTATGTTCAACGATATTATCGGATTTACAGAAAAGCAGGTTAAGGAATTGCTTAACGACTATCAGAAAGCTGGGCTAATCGATCATAATTTAACAGAAATATTTGACCGGATGTTTCTCTGGTATGGGAATTACCTTTTCAACGAAGACGAAGACCAACGATTATTTAATTCGGATATGAGCCTGTACTTCCTACAACACCTACTCTCAGGAAAAAAAGTCCCCAAAGACATGATTGACGAAAACACAAAAATGGATTACCAAAAAATCCAACATCTCGTGGCTCTCGACAAAAAGCTAAATGGAAATTTCTCACGTATAAAACAAATCAACGAAGAAAAAAATATTTTCACTATTGGCATCAAACGCTCTTTCAATGTAGAAGACCTGCTCGAACCCGAAAGTTTTATCTCTCTACTCTTTTATTTCGGCTTAATTACCATAGATAAGTACGAACGAGGTAGAATTTGGCTCAAATGTCCTAATTTCTCTATGCAACGTTTTGTAAACGACTATCTTATTGCTGCATACAAAGATACAGATATTTTCCGATTAGATTTAGACCAATTGGGATTTTTGATGCGAAATATGGCTTATGAGGGCGAATGGAAACCTACTTTTGAATTCATCGCTTCGGAAATCAAAAACCAAACTAAAATACGCGATTATATCAAAGGCGAACATATGATAAAAGGTTTTCTAAATGCCTATATGAATATTACTTACTTCTTTGTTATTCGTAGCGAAGAAGAAATGAACAAAGGTTTTGCCGATTTGTGGTTAGAACCTTTTCTGGCTCGCTATGAAGATATGGAATATAGCTATCTGATTGAAATAAAATATGTGGCAAGGCAAAAGGATAAGAAAATCCTTAGCAAGCTAATAAAAGAGAAAAAGGCCGAAGCCAGCACTCAATTGCAGCAATATGCACAAGATAAGTATGTGCAACAGAAAAAAGGAAGCACAACGCTAAAATCGCTTATTCTTATCTGGCATGGATGGGAACTGCTGGAAATGGAAGA
>CAYQXT010000397.1:0-3580 GCA_964421365.1 uncultured Bacteroidaceae bacterium | reverse complement strand
TGTATAAATATATTACTACATTTACAGTTATGCTTTTGCAGATAATCTGCGATGACCGAAGCTTTTTGCTTTGTTATTCGCATTTCTTCAGCTTTATTTTTAGTGCTATTTTGAGAAATTCCTTCTATAATAATCTGTAAATAAGGATTCTTATTTAATAATTCTATTACATCATTCAAAATAGGAAAATATTTAGGCGATACCGTAATTTCTGATTTTTGCATAACCATCTCGTATTGAAAAACAAGATTATCAGAGTTCTGAAGTGAATCTTTTAGGAAAGGTGCAATCATATTTCCAGAACCGAGAAGCTTTGCCAGATGTTCAGAGGCAAGATCGGAGTATGCTTTTAGTGGAGGTGCCGTTTTTATAGTATCCGTTCCAACAATAAGAATGTCCTTTTTAGAATTTAGTTTGGAATTATAGGTTACGGAATATACTTCGGTGCTTTTACTATTTTCAAAGAGTTGGTTTATGGCAGCGGTGTCTGCCTGCTGAATGGTCATTTCAATTAAGTTAAGTAAGTCATCATAATTTTTTTTGACGACTTGTTGTTCTTTGCTATTCGTTGTAAGAAATTGACTTATTGTGTCACTTGCAGGTGTTTTATTTACATATTTTGATAATACTTGAAGTATTTTTGTATTTTGTTTTTCGGCATTGAAATCTCCACTTTTAGCTATATCGCTAAAATTGTTTGATACATTCAACTCCGAAAGATCGGCCTCTTTTGTTGAGTCTAAAGGGATAAGGCTGACCGTTTGGAAAAGCTGGTAGAAATATTTTTGTTCAGGGACATTTATGGTTACAAGCTGTGGTATAAAACCAAGTGATTTAAATATTAAATCATAGGTTTTTCCGGGCTTGAATATAATATAGTATTTCCCATCACTTTTTTGAGAATTAAATGCATATTTAACTTTTTTATTCGTTTCTCTGTCTATAACAGTTATCGAAACTTTTACGGGACGAGGAGGATTACCTGCTCTAAAAGAGCCGTTAAGTAGCGTTAATGGTATATTTTTAGACAATTCTGCATGGAAAATATTTTTAAGGACTAAACTGTTTTTCTGCCCAGAACAATAATAGGCTTCATTTGAGTTTAGAGGTTTTACAAAAGAAAGATCATCTTTTACTGTATTCACTGCAAAGCCAACATTTACGGGTGTTCCAAAAATACTCTTAGTCAAAGTAGAATAATAGAAATCAAATCCCCCCATAGAATTTAAACCTGCACTGCTAAAGTAAAGTTCATTATTTAGTTTATCATAAAAAGGATCTATTTCATCGTAAGCGGTATTTATTTTTTTTATATTTTCTACATTATTCCAAAGATTTCGGCTGAAAGTAACTTTATAAATATCATATGAACCCTCTCCTCCCTGTCTGTTACTACTAAAATAAATTTCCTTTTCTATTTTCCCGTAACAGAAACGTCCGTCTTTAGGTTTCAAAAAACTGAAATGTAGCGGAACAATCTCTACCACTTTATCTTCGGCCAGAATACATTTAAAAGCGCTAAGCGAATCTTTCGAGCGCAAATAAATGACTATGTTTTTCTGTGGATAGTCCATCCCGGCAAGTGCGATAGCAAAGTTTTTTTTTATAAATTCACTGGGGAATACTATTTTTTTAGCTTTTAGCCAGATTCCCATTTTTTTTCTACTAACGAAGATAAACGATGAGTCAGAATAGCTCCTCTGAAAAAATAGAATTGAGTTATCTGCATTTACCAGTACCCTGTTCTCACTGGCAAAAGTCGTATTAATACCACCACGGAGTTCGTCAATATTTTTATATAAGGTGTCTTTAACAATATTTTTAGCATTTTCACAGGTCTGAATCATGTGTTTTGCGTATAGGTAATATTCATCTTTTTTGTCTGTTTTTTCTAAATACTTTTTGAAATAATGAATTGATTTGTCAAATTGATAATCAAGGTGATAGAGTCTACCTAAATCTTTATAAATAATCGTTGGTGTATTCGAATATCCTGACTGCAGAACATACTCGATATAGGGTAGAGCCGTTTGAGGTTTTCCATTATTCTCCAGATGACAGACGGCAATTAAATATTTTACATACACTTGTTCTAAATTTACAAATTGGGAGTCGATATAAAATTGATATTCTTCGGAATTTTTCAAAAATTGGGGTAGTGTGATTGTGTCCAGAGAATAAAGTATGTTAAGTGCTTTACTATAGTCTTCTTGATAGATGTAATCCAAGGCTTTATAAAAACTTTTTTCCAGTAAACGTTTATCTGGCTTCTGAGCCTGTAAGCTTCCCACTGTCAAACTTAAAATTAGAAGTATGCTTATTAATCTATTCATTATTAGTTAATTATCCTTTTGATCGGACTTGATTTCTAAATCAGATTCAGTATCTTTTTTATTTCCTTTTAGAATTGTATTTATTATTAAATCGAACAATTTAAAAATAAATTCTACAGAGTAACCGGCAAGAAATGCCACCGCAAGTGGAGGTAAATTTGCCAAAAACAATCGACTTACAGAGGAATTATCTCCCCAGAATAAACCAACTATTAAGCCCAGAAGTGCTCCCAAAGTAATTCTTAGGGTATAATTGATGTTTGATTCCTTGGAAAAGAGCATTTGCTTTATTTCTCGTGGAAGATTACGCAGTACAAAGGCGAGCGCTCCTAATAATCCGTATAAAAGAGGTAATAGATATAAATTTAGAATTAAATGAGTGTTGTTTGCCGACTGCACAATATTTACTCTGTCGATGTAAGAAGGATTGTGCCCTGGACCAAAATTTTCCTGCTCTGCCTTTTCGGGTTTAGCTTTGTCTTTGCTAAAGTCGAGGAATTTCAGTTTTTGCCAGTATTTTAATAATTCTATACTACTGTTTTTTTCGTATTCTAATTCTTCAAATTGGCTTTGCAGTATTCCAATTTGTACACTAGTTCGCTGATTTACGGATTTATTTATCATGGATAAATCAGTAACCTTTTGCTCTATTTCTTTCATTCTAACCGTATTCTGCTCAATTTTGCGCAGCAAGGTTGTTCCTATAACCGAATAAATTTGCAGCAAAAGTAATATTGCAACGGCTGTATAGGTCAATGTGCGATAAACTTTTACGGCACGATGCGAGGGAGACGGAAAAGTCTTTTTCTTAAAGATTTTTTGTAAGAAATTGGGTTCAATTATCGGGCGTTCAATGGTTGCCACCAAACTGTCAATTGTGGCTGGTTGAATTAAGCGTGAAACTTTTTGATAGCTGAGCCAGAATTCGGCTTCTGCTTCTTCTGTCCATTTATTTTCTGTAGCCAAATATTTTGAGTGAGTTAGTGTTTGAACATATTCCCTACGAATTTCAATTCCATTTTCTGCTATATAGCTAAGTATTAACTGTGAATGCTGAACAGCTTCGTGCAATAAATAGTGGTTATTTAGGGTCATAAGCAATTGTGAATTATTAATTGTGAATTGTGAGTACTATTTGTCGATAGAAAATAGTATTCTACAAAAAAATAATGTACAAATAAATATGTCATAGTGCTTAAAATAAATTTAGCTCTTATTTTATTATGTTTTACTTTACTAATGAGACC
>CAYQXT010000396.1:0-3583 GCA_964421365.1 uncultured Bacteroidaceae bacterium | reverse complement strand
GAATGGAGTCGCCACAAAGAATGGACTCCACTGATTGTTGATTATATTAAAAAGAATCCACAATGGCGTATTTCCTTACAGTCGCACAAATTTATGCGAATTCCTTAATTTTTTCAAGTAGTACGAATCGGCATTCTGTTTTTATGTGTATTTGTAACGCTTTGGTTGTGAGGTGAATAGTGAGATTATCTTTGTTGTTTTATTATTTTACTAGCGCTTGAGTATAAGTATTAACAGCTATATTTGCCGAGATTAGGCGTTTTTCATTCATCCCCTTAATTTCCGAAAAGGGAATCTCAAAATCAATAAGCGTTTGTTTGTAGGCTTGTTGAAGAACTTCCCGTTTTTTGCCCGGATTTGACCGTATTTCATCCGCTTTCCAATCTAAGTCGGTATTGCAAAGCAAAAAGTAATTTTGTTGATATTTTTTTAATTCAGAATCTATCCAATGCGGGAATTTACCGTATTCCTCTATGAACCATTGTCGTGTATTGATGAGCGAAACATCAATAAATAAAAGTTTTGTATTGCTGTTTTTATAAGCCTTTTCAAGTTCTAGCTGGGTGCGGGCAATATTTTCTATATCATTGTAGCCAAATTTTCCCCAGTGATTTTCGAGATACAAACGGCCGTATTCGGGTATGAATTTGGCTTTGTAAATATCGGCTAATTGTTCGGATAAGCTGCTTTTTCCGGTAGATTCAGCCCCTTCAAGGTATATTTTTATCATTTTTATGCTTCTAAAATTATTCTCGCTGATTTATCCATGGATTTTTTCCATTCCATATAACCAAAAACGGCCACAATGGTATAAACGACAAAAAGGATAACAGTTGGATATAAGCCTTTTATATAATATAAAACAAGTGATACACTATCAATAACTACCCAGAAAAGCCAATTTTCGATAAATTTTTTTGCTAGCATCCAAGTGGCTACTATGCTGGCACCAGTAGTAAAACCATCCCAGTAGGGGATAGGCGAATCAGTATAATGATTTAAAATCCAACCTAATATTACACTAAGAACAGCAGAACTTAGCAATAGAAGTATCCATTCCTGTGTGGTCGCTATACGTACTGCGAGTTCGGTTTTGTTGTCTTTGGTTTTAACCGAATTCCAGTAAAACCAACCATATACACTCACTATTAGATAATATACCTGTAAGCTCATATCTGCATAGAACTTAGAATGAAAATAGACATAGATATAGGCTGCCGAAGTGATAAAACCCAGCACCCAAAGCCAGATATTTTGCTTTACAGATAAATATAAATAGGCAAAACCGGCAATAGTGCCAAAAATTTCTATATAGTTAAAGGATAACCAGTTTATTATTGATTCCATTTCTTATACTTAATCGCTACTAAAGCGGCGAAAAATATTTTATTATTTCATTTTTAATCAGAATATTACAAAAATATGCATAACAAACATGATACCGATTCGGTATTACATTCTTTCAGGTACCTCAATTCCCAGAATGGCAAAAGCTTGTTTTATCGCTATTCCGGTTAATTCGCATAATTTAATACGGAATTTTTTCAGATTCTCGTTTTCTTCTTTTAATACGGAATAATCATGGTAAAACTGATTAAATTCTTTGGCCAAATCGTAAGCAAAATTGGCAATTAAAGCCGGACTGTATTTTTCTGCTGCTTCCTGAATTATATTTGGGAATTTAGAAATCAGTTTGATTAATTCCTTTTCCTTAGTATTGATATTTAGGGCTTTAAAATCAATATTTGAACAGTCTATTTTTGCTTTTTCTACTTTTTTTAGCAGCGATTGTATGCGTGTGTAAGTATATTGCACAAATGTACCTGTATTACCATTAAAATCAATGCTCTCTTTGGGGTTGAAAAGCATAGTTTTCTTAGGGTCAACTTTCAGAATAAAATATTTCAGTGCGCCCAAGGCAATGGTGTGATAAGTCTTTTCGGCTTCTGTGGAGCTAAGATTATCCAATTTGCCTAATTCCTGCGACATTTGTCGGGCAGTATCTACCATTTCTTTTATCAGGTCATCGGCATCAACTACGGTTCCTTCGCGCGATTTCATTTTTCCTTCGGGTAGTTCTACCATTCCATACGAGAGATGAAAAATATCATCAGCCCAATTGTAGCCCATTTTTTTGAGTACAATTTTGAGTACTTTAAAGTGGTAATTTTGTTCATTTCCAACTACATATAGGTGTTTGTTGAATTTGAAATCTGCCTGTCGCAAAAGAGCCGTACCAATATCCTGCGTCATGTAAACAGCCGTACCATCGGAACGTAGCAGAAGTTTTTGGTCTAAGTCTTCTTTGCTTAGGTCTGCCCATACAGAGCCGTCTTCTTTTTGGTACAAAATGCTTTTTTCTAAGGCATTCATTACCTCTTTTTTCCCTAATATAAAAGTATCGCTTTCGTAATAGATTTTGTCGAAATCAACGCCCAATTTTTTGTAAGTTACATCAAAGCCTTTGTAAACCCAGCCGTTCATAGTTTTCCAAAGTTTTCGTACCTTTGCATCTTCGGCTTCCCACTGGCGCAGCATTTTCTGTGCTTCTACGAGTAATGGAGCTTTTTTCTTGGCTTCTTTCTCATTCATACCATTGGATACCAACTCTTTAATTTCTGCTTTATAGGCTTTGTCGAAAAGTACATAATATTTACCCACTAAATGGTCGCCTTTCAAATTGGAACTTTCGGGTGTTTCGCCCTTTCCCCACTTTTGCCATGCTAGCATAGATTTGCAGATGTGAATACCGCGATCGTTTACAATATTAGTTTTGTAAACCTTGTTTCCTGCCGCTTTTAGTAGATTAGACACCGCATAACCCAGTAAATTATTACGGATATGCCCTAAATGCAGCGGTTTGTTGGTGTTTGGCGAAGAATATTCTACCAGAATAACCGGACTGTTTTCTTCTGCTTTTTTGTATCCAAAATCAGACTGCTCCAAAGCATTTTCTAATTGCTTAATCCAATAATCATTGGCAATTGACAGATTCAGAAAACCTTTAACCACATTAAAATCGAAAATTTCGTTGAGATTTTTTTTCAGATAAGTACCTACTTCTTCAGCCACTTGTTGTGGGGCTTTTTTGGCATAGCGCACAAAAGGAAAAACCACTAAGGTTACATCTCCTATAAATTCCTTTTTTGTGGCTTGCAATTGTATATGTTTATTGTCAATAGTTTGACTATAAAGTTCTTTAACGGCTTTTATAACGGCCAGACTAATTTTATTTTCAATCATTTTATTTCTTTTGCATAAACGAATTGCAAAGATATAAATTTAATGTTGAACAGCGAATGAAGGGGAAATTTTTTATTTATTAATGGGTTTAGTCTAAAAAACGGTCGAACGGATAGATTTATTAAAACTGTGAAGATATATAGCTCACTTACAATTGATTAATGAAGCTTCCTGACCGATTTCAATGCAAATTTATCTTTTTATACTGGATTCATAGTTGATTTTTAAACTTTCCAAGTGTCAGTAGGAACGTTGGAAAGTTTTTGTTTTTATTTATTCTAAATTATTGTTGTCCGATAAAACTCGGAATTAGTAAAAAATTGTATTTAAGTGTTTGAAA
>CAYQXT010000395.1:0-3598 GCA_964421365.1 uncultured Bacteroidaceae bacterium | reverse complement strand
GAAATATAAAGTAAATTATCAACACTAAGAACAATCTGTAATAAAATTAGTAAAATAAGGGTTATCAAATCATTTACCATAATTAAATATTTTTAGGCAAATATAATCGCTTTAATTTTTTTATAAAAATTTTCTCTCTTAATACTTCATCAAACCACAGTAGCTATCTGATTAACAAACCTTTTTATGTCGTACTCTTTTAAAATCACATGCTTTTCAATCTATTAACTATGATTTAATATAAAATCTACTGAACTATTGTCCATATAAATATTCTCTTCCTAAATCCCGATTTCCGATTTTCAACTTTTCGCTCTATCTTAGCAGCAAATTTCGGAGGAATGAATCTAAAAACTTTTTTTTTATTTTTTTTTATTTCTTTAATTAGCAATAATTTATGGTCGCAAAGCAAGCGAACCACTAAAGCAGATGCTTATTTTCAGAGCGGAGAGTATCAAAAGGCTGTAACCTATTATGAAAAAGCTTATTCGCGAGCAAAATCCCGTCCCGAAAAAGCCTATATCGCTTATCATCTTGGTTATAGCTATAAACATTTTAACGACACGCGCGAGGCTCAGCGTTGGCTGCGTAAAGCCGTAATGTACAAGTATCAAGACCCCAAATCTATTTTATATCTTGCTGATATTCTAAAAGTTAATGGCAATTATGACGATGCAGTAGAATACTATGCCAACTATAAAGAACTGGTACCCGAAGACCCACGTGCACAAATAGGAATTGAAAGTTGTAAAAAAATACCAGAATGGATAAAACATCCTACTCGCTATCAGGTTTCTGATGAGACCTTTATAAACTCAAAGCAAAGTGATTATTCTCCAGCCTTTCGCAAAGATTTTGATGAAATTTATTTCACTTCTACGCGCGAAGGTACCAACGGAAACTTGCTAAATACAGCTTCTGGCCAGTATTTTTCTGATATTTTCCGTATAGACAAAGACAAAAAAGGAAAATGGAGCGAAGCTCAGGCATTGGGCGAAAATATTAATACAGAATACGATGAAGGAACTCCGAGCCTGAATAGTAAAGGAAATCACCTTTTCTTTTCGCGCTGCTTTGTGAAAGAATCGGGCTTTGGTACCTGCAAAATCTTTGAAAGCCAACGCAACGGAACGGTATGGTCTATGGCAAAACGGTTAAAGTTGCTCGAAGACAGCACTATTTCTGTAGGACATCCTGCCCTCTCGCCCGATGGTCTTACGCTCTATTTTGTGAGCGACATGTCCGGAGGCAAGGGAGGAAAAGACATCTGGAAAGTGGAGCGCAAATCCGAAACAGGCACATGGAGTAAGCCTATAAATCTTGGCGTACCGGTAAATACACCCGGTGACGAACTTTTCCCCACTGTGCGAAGCAATGGAACGCTTTATTTCTCTTCGGATTATCACATGGGCTTTGGCGGTTTGGACGTTTTCAAATTGGAAGTAAAAGCCAATGGTGAGAAAAATGTTAAAAATCTGGGCTATCCGATTAATTCGGCTGCCGATGATTTTGGAATAATCTTCGAGGGAGATAAAGAACAGGGCTATTTTAGCTCAACCCGCAGAGAAGGCAGTCGGGGCGGAGATGACATATGGTCTTTTACCCTGCCCCCTCTTAGTTTTGCCGTGGATGGAATTGTGCTGAACGATGATGATGACCAGCCCCTCATAAAAGCAAATATTATGATGCTGGGAAGCGATGGAACTTCATTCAACAAAAAAACAAATACCGAAGGACGCTTTAAATTTAAACTGAAAGAAAAATCAGACTATGTAATTCTGGCTCGGAAGGATAAATTCCTGAACGGAAAAGCCAAAATAAGCACTCGAGGACTGAAAGATGACAAAACTTTTGCTGTAGAAATAAGGCTTTCGCCCATCGAAAAACCAATTACCCTTCCCAATATTTTATACGATTTTAACGACTGGCATCTGCGACCCGAATCCATGGCTGCCTTAGATGAATTAGTCGAAACATTAAACGATAATCCACATATAACCATAGAGTTATCATCTCACACCGACTATCGTGGAACGGAGACTAAAAACGACACCCTTTCGCAAAAACGCGCACAGGCCGTGGTTGATTATCTGATAAAAAAAGAAATCCCGGCCGACCGTTTAGTGGCCAAAGGTTATGGAGAAAAGCATCCAAAAAAAGTGGATACTAAAATAGCAAAAAAATATCCTTTTTTACGCGAAGGAACTATTTTAACTGAAAAGTATATAAAGAAATTGCCTATGGATAAGCAAGAAATTGCCAACCAGATTAATCGGCGTACCGAATTCAAAGTACTGACAACAGACTATGGAGTGAAGACAAACAAATAGGGAACTGTGATTGCTGTTGTGATAATTGTGAAGTGTATGTGATATATTGTTATAAATAGTTATAAAATTGTGATAATGAAGTGATAATTTATATCCATAAGGTGAAATCATGGGTTTTTGTTCACTAAAAATTATTGGTATTAATTCGTGGACAGAAAAAAATTATTAAACTTTGTGGATGCACACTTATTAAAAAATTGTAATTCAGTTAAAAGATGAACGAACGATACCAGCAAAGAGGCGTTTCAGCTTCTAAAGAAGATGTGCATAATGCCATAAAAAATATGGACAAGGGAATTTTCCCACAGGCTTTCTGTAAAATTCTTCCCGATATTCTCGGCGGCGACTCCGAATATTGCAATATAATGCACGCCGATGGTGCCGGCACAAAATCCGCTCTCGCCTATATGTATTGGCGCGAAACAGGTAATTTAAGCGTTTGGAAAGGCATTGCACAAGATGCACTGATAATGAATACAGACGATTTGCTTTGCGTGGGTGCCACCGACAAGATTCTCGTCTCATCTACCATTGGACGCAACAAAAATCTTATTTCAGGCGAAGTGATAGCTGCAATAATTAATGGTACAGAAGAATTGTTAGCCGATTTACGCAAAATGGGCATAGATATTTACCTTACCGGAGGCGAAACAGCCGATGTAGGCGATTTGGTACGTACCATAATCGTTGATTCTACCGTAACGGCAAGAATGAAGCGCAGCGAAGTAATTTCTAATCATCGTATACAAGCCGACGATGTCATTGTTGGCCTCTCTTCTTCGGGGCAGGCAAGCTACGAAACCGCCTATAATGGCGGTATGGGAAGCAATGGCCTGACCTCAGCCAGACACGATGTTTTTGCTCATTATTTGGCCACAAAATTTCCCGAAAGTTACGACCTACATGTCCCCGATAATCTGGTCTATTCAGGCAGCAAGACCTTAACACAAGAAATAGAAAATCTCGGAACGGATGCCGGGAAATTAGTACTTTCGCCCACCCGAACCTATGCTCCAATAATAAAGGCCATTTTAGACCAATTTCGCCCGAAAATTCATGGAATGATACACTGTTCGGGAGGAGCGCAAACAAAAATACTGCATTTTATAAATGATTTACACATAATTAAGGATAATATGTTCGAGGTTCCGCCTTTGTTTCGCATGATACAAAAAGAATCGGGTACCCAATGGAAAGAAATGTATAAAGTTTTCAATATGGGGCATCGCATGGAGTTATATCTTCCTGAGGGAATAGCCGAAAATATC
>CAYQXT010000394.1:0-3604 GCA_964421365.1 uncultured Bacteroidaceae bacterium | reverse complement strand
ATGCCTATTTCTGGAACTTTGGTGATAATAGTTTTGCTAACGTTGGCGCTACTTTGCATAGCTATTCATCCGATGGAATATACGATGTCTGTCTGACGGTATTCAATACCGCTTCGGGTTGTCAAGACCAGTCTTGCCAAGAAATTCAGATTGGGACTAATGAAGTGTCGGCAGATTTTAATTATATGAGTTCGCCCGATAGTCTGACAGCTACTTTCCATGATGCTTCTACCGGTAATATTACCGATTGGTACTATGTATTTGGCGATGGTACTTATGCTACCGGCCAAAATCTAAGCCATACGTACTCGCACACCGGCTTATACGAAGTTACGCTACAAGTTTTAGATGAAAGTACGGGTAAAACATCAAGCATCACCAAAGAAGTACAGGTAGGTGCTTTACAGTGTAATCTAACAGCCGACTTCTCTTATTTCTACGATAGTGATAGCAATAAAGTAGTATTCTCTGACCAAACAATAGGGTCAGCCAGTTCATGGTACTGGCAATTTGGCGATGGAAGTATTTCTACAGCCACTTCGCCATCGCATATTTATCCGAAAGCCGGATATTACTTAGCTTCTCTATCTGTTCAGGACGCGAGCGGTAACTGTCAGGATACTAAATATGAGTTTATCCAGATTGGGCAGGTAGAATGTCTGGCCGACTATGATTATATGGTTAAGCCCGATAGTCTGAAAGTTGATTTTACAGATAAATCGATGGGAAATATTGGCTATTATTACTGGGAATTTGGCGATGGTGCCTCATCAGAAGAAGCCTCTCCGAAATATACCTACAACAAAGCCGGTAATTATCCTGTTTTCTTAGCTATTGCTGATGCTAACGGTCTATGTGCCGACTATCGTCAGGATTTCATTCAGGTTGGTCAGGTGAATTGTGATGCTAAGTATGAATATTTTGTGGACAATACGAATCAAAATGTAAATTTCACCAGTGTAATATTAGGCGATGTATCCAGTTATCGTTGGCTATTTGGTGATGGTTCAGTTTCCAGCGAGCCAAATCCCGTTCATAAATACGATTATAAGGGCTATTATAATGTCGGTTTGATTACTTACAATACAGCAAATAACTGTGCCTCAAATTATCAAACGACTATTTTGGTAGGTGATGAAGGCGATGACTGTGAAGCCGATTTCTTCTACCAAAGCAATGCCAGTTCGCGCGTGGTTGATTTCACCGACAATTCTAAAGGACAAAATTTAACTTATTCATGGGATTTTGGTGATGATGGGAATTCTGAGGAAGCAAATCCAAAACATACTTTTGTGGATGACGGAACAAAATTTGTCTGTTTAACGGTTACGAACAGTGCCGGAATAAGCAATCTGACCTGTAAAGATGTGAGTGTAGGTAAAGCCTGTCAGGCAAGATTCAGTTACAGCGCAGATACCATAAGCAATACGGTTCAGTTTGGTGATAATTCGCTTGGCGAACCATCAGAGTGGAAATGGACTTTTGGCGACAATACAGATACAAGCATAAACCAGAATCCAAACCATACTTATACTCAAAAAGGGGATTATCTGGTTCACCTTAAAATAAAAGGAGATGCTGGATGTACTCATTCCAATGTAAAAATGATTAGTATAGGTACGGAAAATGATACCACCTATTCGGTAGGTTTTGCCTATGAAGTAGATTCTAGTAATGCCAAACCCGGAGGACATCCGGTAGTAATGTATGGTTCTGGTAAAGGCGATTCACCAAAAGCGAAATGGAGTTTTGGCGATGCTCAGAAAAGAGGTTATACAATCAACAACTGGACGCTGAGACCTACTCATGTATATGCAGATACCGGAACATATAATGTATGTTTGACTATTTCGGATCCTATTTCTCAAAAATCGGGTACGGCTTGCCACTACATCAAGGTTACGGATAATAAGACGGCTATCAATATTTTCATGAACGAGGTGAAGATGGCTATTTATCCGAATCCGGCTAGTGATTTTGTAAAATTACATTATTCAATTTCACAGAATATGAATATAGTTATCACTTTGTATGATGCTTCGGGAAATCGAATTAAAAATCTGTTACACCAAAAACGATTAGCAGGGGCTTATACGCATGAGTTGAACTTAAACAGTTTCGCTGCCGGTAATTATTTTATCGAAATACGAAGCTCTAAAGGTAAAATTGTGAAGCAATTTATTATCAATAAATAAATCAGCAAATAAAAAAAGTCCGATGATTATCGGACTTTTTTTATTTTGACTTTCTCGTCTGATACCGAATCGGTATCCTATTTTTATGTCTATTTTTTTATTATTTTGATTGGAAATGAAATAACAAATTTTTTTCGGTGTTTTGATAGTGGTTTAGCAGTAATTATTTACGAGGCAAAAGCCCTATATAATAGAACAGACAGGATGTAGAACTTCTCGCTCAAATGAATTTAAACTATTTACAATGTCATATTAAGAACAAAATTATTTGAATTGTAATGGAAATTTTTCAGGTGCATCTAAAGCAGGTAATTCAATGTCATGATCAATAGATTGCCAATATATTTGACTGGGTGACAGTAATTTAAAATCAATAATTTGTTCTATTGTAGCCTTTTGAATTCAGGATAATCGCTAAATGGAACAATATATTCCTTAAGCATTTTGTCTATTATACCGAAAATTTGGGTAAAATAGGCCTTTTTGTTCATTTTTTGTAATGTGCTGTTTTTTTGCCTTTGTAAACAGGAAAAAAACGTAGAAAAATTCTACGCTTAATGAGGATGCTTAAAGCTATGCCATTATTTGGAAAATATTGCGAAATAAATAGCTTTTTGGATATTTGCCAAGCTTCTGCGGGCTGCGGCAGGGATTGCAGCGGTAGCTCGCCGCCGAAAAAGGGCTACAAAAACAGGCAAAAAAAGAGTGTAGGTACGGAACTCCTTTTTTTGCTTGTTTTTGTAGCCCTTTGACAAGGCGACTATAAGCGGAAAGCCCGTAGCCGCCCAATTTATATCACTTTTTAGCTTGATTATGCACTGATTTTACTGCCCGTCCTGAGGGGTCGGCAGCTTGAGCAAAACTGGTATCCCATTTTATAGCTGTTTCAGTAGAACAGGCAATAGAGGCCTGCGAGGGTACACAGCGTGCTGCATCGTCTTGCGGAAATAATTCGCTGAAAATACTGCGATAATAATACTCCTCTTTGGTGTGTGGTGTGTTTATCGGAAACCGGTATTGTGCATTATCCATTTGTTTATTGCTAAGTTGTTTGTTGGTATAATCGCGCAATCCGTCTATCCACGAGTAACCTACGCCATCGGAAAATTGCTCTTTCTGACGCCAAACTACTTCTTGGGGTAGATAATTCTCAAAGGCTTTTCGGAGTATATATTTTTCTATCTTGCCTTCTCCTGCCATTTTATCTTTGGGATTAATTCGCATGGCTGTATCCAGAAATTCTAAATCTAAAAATGGTACTCTGCTTTCAATTCCCCATGCGGCCATTGACTTATTGGAACGCAAACAATCATATTTATATAATTGCTTAATTTTACGAACGGTTTCTTCATGAAACTCCTTTGCATCTGGTGCTTTATGAAAATACAAATAACCACCAAAAATCTCAT